>CACZNY010000204.1 GCA_902782655.1 uncultured Lachnospiraceae bacterium | reverse complement strand
ACCCTCGACGGGACAAGTGAATCAACCTTCTTTAAGCTGAAATCAGTGAACTCTCTCCTCTTATCGGTGACGGGAAGCAAGCAGCCCGAATTGTAAGGGATGACTGTAAGACCCTCTACTTTCGGATCGAGCGAATTGTACTGGACTATAAAGGGACGATAATTGCTGTCCAGCTCATAGCCCGAAGGAGCCTTGATCTCTTTCACCGCATAGTATCTATCCATACGGAAGGACCATCCGTCATCCTCCTGTCCTCCGAAGAATACGGCCTCTCCGTTCGCCCCTGATGTTTCTCTGGTCACGGGTTCACCGCTTTTATTTACAATGGCTCTCCAGCCGTCATCCGCTTTGCTGACAGCGGGGATACCCTGGCCTGTCCATTCATAGAGCTGGAATTCTGCGCCGGCAAGCTTCTCATTCGGATCATCCAGCGCCCTTTTAAGAAGCTTTACTGTAGTCGAGCTTCCATGGCTGTTTGAGTCCTTTTCAACGTATTCGGATGAGCCTGTATCCGCCTTATAGCCGCCGAAGGTGATCTCATTGGAGTAATCAACCCTAACATTTCCTTTGTCATCCTTGACCGCTCCCGTCGAGGGTCTGACTATCCTTGTCTCATAGGTGACGGTTGCCGTTGCCCCGTCCCTGACCGTAAAGTGCCATGCTCCGCGCATTGGATCATAGGCAAGCCCTGCCGCCTCTTTTCCCTCTTCAGTTCCGTCAGGATAAGTGACCTTAAGGGTATTGGCCTCAAGCGTCATGTTTACCATCTTGTCATACACATCAAGTCTGGTACTGCCATCCAGATACTGCAGTCCGTTCGGATTGATCACAGCCTTAAAGGTAGCGGTATAACCGTTTTCCTTTGAAGGCGCGGGATCCAGAAGCTCTTTGACGACACTCTTATCCAGCACGTTGTCAAGATACTGCCTTGTTGCCTTGGCCTCCAGGCCGTCCCATCTGGCGGTATTCTCGATAATAAGTCCGTCAAGCCCTGCGCTTTCCCTGAGTCTTTGCACAGCGGCATCATCCACAGCTGCAAGCATATACTCCAGTCTGAAGACGTCATCGGCGGGGTTTGCCCCTCCATCGATCTTCATGCCCCGAAGCCCGGTCATCTTCAACTTGAAATATCCGGGTCTGCTCTCAAGCACCTCTATTCCGTTTCCGACGGTAAGCCTTGAATTATAGTCATACTCGCCGTTACTTTTTCTTCTGCGCTTCAGGGTCGCAAGCTGGTCTTGATTGTAGGCTCTTTCCACCAGCTGCAGATTCTCATTAAAGCTGTCCTCAAGGATGATCTCATCCTCCCTTACATGCTCAAAGGTCACCTGATAGGGGAAAGCCGGATAATGGGCATTGCTTTCAGGATCCTGATAGTCTTCATACGAATCCTCCTTCAGCGCAGTCTTATATATGCCTTTCTCAAATCCGTCCTCTTCTTTATCATAGATGACGGTATCCTCTGCGGTGATGACTGTCCCGGAGTTTACCGTGGCGGAAGCCCTATTGACATGCTTTCTGCAATCCTGATTCTCGACAGACGCATTTATAACGGCCTCATTGAGCCTTGTCCTGTACTTTATCGTGATGACCCTGTCACTGCCGGGAGCGATGCCCTCCTCGGTCTTTGCTGCATCCTTATAGAAGGTCAGTGTCAGAAGATCCTTGTATGTCCGGCCGTTATTCGCATCAGAGTACCCGAGCTCCTCATCGTAATATACCTCGCCGTCATTGCTGCTGACACTTAAGCTTCCCTCCAGGAGCTCATCCACCTCGTATACATTATCCACCCATTTGGCCGGAAGCTGATCCGTTACCACGCAGGAGTTCAGTCCGCCGGCGGGAACCTTTATACTGACCGTCCATTCATTGCTGACAATGCCGTCATTTCTTACAGGCTCACTATGGGTCTTTTCAAACCCTATCCGGTTATCCTCGGGTATATTATGATCATATCCGCTTGTGTAATGCTTATCCATTACATAAACAGTGTTTGCGATCCTGCCCTTTGCCTTGTCGGAAACAAAGCCGGAAAGGTCGCTGATCTTTACGTAATAGGATATGTAGACCCTGTCATTTCCATAGTCATCAAGGGTGAGAGAGAAGCCCTTTCTGTCCTCGTCCCAGACTACCTTATCCCAGCTGACGACAGCTTCCTCGGTCTTCTCATTATCTGCTCCGTAATTATATCCGATGGTTATGGGCTCATCCGTATTATAATAAGCATAGGGCATGAGCTCCCCGCTGAGTCTGTCCCTTACCACGACTCCCTTGCTGTTTATGACCTTGTCGCCGTTATATTCGATATGGAACCAGATCCCTGCATTCTTGTTTTTGTTATTTATATTTGCATATTTGGTCAGTGAATAGCTGAACTTTGTTTCCACAGCCCTTTCACGATTGGCAAACTTCACCTTATTCCATAAGGAGCCTTCCGGAAGAGCAGCCGTTGTGTCCAGCTTTACTGAATAAGTGATCGTCACCTTCTGGCTTCCGACATCATCGGGAAGGATATATTCCCAGCCCTTGCCGCTGGATCTT
>CACZNY010000203.1 GCA_902782655.1 uncultured Lachnospiraceae bacterium | reverse complement strand
CTTTATCTTTTCCCCGAGGCGGTCAGTGCCTGGGAGGAAGTGGGAAGGTTCATCAATGAACAGAAAGAGCCTCAAGTATCCTGACTATCCGTTCGTTTTTTAAATGCTTCACGTCTTTCAAAGGCCATGGGAGCTTCAGGCAATAGTCTCTGTCGGCTTGTGAGAGTCCGGAGAGTCCGGCTTCAAATCCCTTAAGGTCTTTATATTTCATCTTTCCAAATGAAACCGTAACATATTCGGCATTATCTGAAGCAGAGGCCACGGGAACACGTCTGAAGGATGTGCGTCCGTAAGGGCCTGTTTCTTTAACTATCTCATAAGGCTTTGTATCTTCACCTTCCTCTGTTACGGTTTTGGTCTCTTTGAGATAACGCCATATTTCTTCTGTCACGGCGCTTTCGGGCACGGGAAAATCAAGCCTGTGCGTGATCTGTGCAAAATCCATTCCGGAATCAAACATGTGACGCACGGCACCACCTGCAGCCATGTCGAATGTGAAATTTTTCAGAGCCGTTTTAAATGTCATTTTTGAATAATTTCAAAGTCATTTTAAACGTCATTTTAATATTAAGTATATTATACTTCCCGCACCGGCAGGCAAGGCCTCCGGTGTTAAAGTGAGCCTTAGCAGTTTTCGAAAATGCATACATTCCCCAGGAACGGACCGCCACGGATGGCGGGCCGAGCGAACAACGCCACATGGATGTGGCGTGTGAGCGGTTCCGGAAGGAATCAATAATTTTGAGCATTTTCGTAAGAACTGCTTGGCGAACGGTTCCACCGGAAAACCCGGCTGCCGGTGTAGGAAGTTATATTAAATTATAGCGAATTATAACACACATGAGCCTTTAAAAATGGCGTCCTCGTTTGCGGTAAAGGCCCCGAAGTGGTAAAATCTACAACGATTATGCATAGATAACAGACGGAAAGGTGCATCATGGAAGAAATGAATTTTGCGGCAAATAAAGGCTTTGCAGATGAAAAGATGGCAGCGCGTATAAACACGCTGGTTGATTCATATATGGAGGATTATTCTTGCGGAAAGGATATAGACAGTGTATGTACCATCGATCATCCCAACAGGGAAGAGATAATCGATATACTTGCCAAGCTTAAGAGAGTCGTTTTCCCGGGCTTCTTTAAGAATCCTGCGTTCAAGGTATATACCGTGAGGAACGATATCACCATGCAGGTCGAGGATATACTTTTCCATCTGATAAAGCAGATAGAGATAGTTCTTCAGTATTATGACAGATTCAAAGAAGCATCTCCGGAAGAAAGACATGCCAAGGCTGAAGATATAGCATTTGCGTTTCTTGAAAAGATTCCGAAGATCAGAGAATACATAGAGACCGATGTGCAGGCTTTCTTTGACGGTGATCCTGCGGCATTCTATAAGGACGAGATAATCTTTTCGTATCCCGGCCTCTATGCGATATTTGTAAATCGCGTGGCACATGAGCTTTACGAGCTGGGTGTGCCTCTTATCCCGCGCATCATGACAGAGCATGCGCACTCCAAGACAGGTATAGATATCAATCCCGGAGCAAAGATAGGAAAGTATTTCTTTATCGATCACGGAACCGGTATCGTTGTCGGTGAGACCACGGAGATAGGCGATAATGTAAAGATATATCAGGGTGTTACACTTGGCGCACTTTCTACAAGAGGCGGCAGGTCATTAAATAACAAGAAGCGTCACCCGACGATCGAAGATAATGTAACTATTTATTCCGGAGCTTCAATACTCGGAGGCGAGACAGTGATAGGAAAGGGTGCTGTCATAGGCGGCAACTGCTTTATCACCAAGTCCGTGCCTGCGGGTGCCAAGGTAAATATCAGAAGCCAGGAAATGATCTGCCATGCAGGCGAAGAAGCAAAGCCCTTTGAGTGATCATGCCCGAGATACATAAGCAGACAAAATTCAAACATTGGCAGGCTGTAGCTATTGTCCTTGCTTTCTATGACGCGATCACAGTGATGCTCGCTTTTTTCGCCGCACTCTGGCTGCGTTCCGACTGCCGCCTTGATGCGATAGAAGAGGATTACTGGCATCCGTTCATTCAGTTCATTCCCATATATGCGATACTGTGCCTGATAATATTCTGGTTCTGCGGTCTGTACCGCGGAGTCTGGCGTTTTGCGAGCTTTATGGAGCTCGAGCGCATCGTGCTCGCAACAGGCATTACCTTTGTGATCCATTGCATAGGAATCGAGATCTCTCTCTTCCTTCCGAAGATGTATTACATACGAATGCCGTATTCGTATTATATAGTCGGCATCATCTTCCAGTTCCTGTTCACGCTGGCGGCGCGTTTCTCGTACCGCTTCATGCTTCTGTTCAAAGGTGCAAAGACACAGCATACGGAAGAACTCGCTCCGGTGCTTCTTATAGGTGCAGGTGCTGCGGGCCGCGCGATCATCAGGGAAGTGAACCGCATCGGTCAGACAAGAGAAAGAGTTGTCTGCATAATCGATGATGACGAGAACAAGTGGAAACGTTCCATCGACGGCGTGCCTATCGAAGGCGGCAGGGATGAGATACTCACCGCTGCAAAGAAATACAAATGTGAAAAGATCTATATCGCGATTCCTTCTGCTACTGCCGAGGAAAAGCG
>CACZNY010000202.1 GCA_902782655.1 uncultured Lachnospiraceae bacterium | reverse complement strand
CTTAGGAGATCATCCGGCACAGGTGTGGAAGGTCAGCGAAGTATCCGCAAATGATATGATGTCTCCTTCAGTTATCTCGGCAGTTTCATCAGCCTCAAGAGATCTGCCGTTTATTTCTGTTCCGTTTAATGAATTAAGATCCGAAATGTAGTATCTGCCGGCCGATTCCTTTAGAATTGCATGTATACGGCTTATTCCCCTGCCTTCGATGACACCGTCCACACGGTTCTTCATCTTGCCGATTATGAACGGGAGAGTCTTAATTGCTATGATCCTGCCATCGGCATATTTAAGCACCGGATATGAACGGGGACTGCCTGTCTTTACAGGTCTTTTCAATAAAACGGTTTTCTCGTTTTCTTCATCGGCTTTTAATTTTTCATATTCCAGATATTCAAGATTGTCTTCTCCTGAGACGGCTTTATCAAAAGAAGACACATCCTCCGGATAAAGCTCTTCATCGGTATCATCGGTTTTTCTGCAGCAGGTCAGCATGACGCCGATCAATACCATGGCGAAGGCTATGGCTATCACAATACCTGAAGCTAAGTATTCGTCGTCTGTCAGGTGTATCGGAAAAAGGGCGGGATTAAGTACGAGAGCTATATAGCAGGCAGAAATAACCGTTACTACCCCCAGTAAAGCGTAAGCGATCTTTTTTCTGCCGGATGCGATGACCGTTTTTTCTGTTTGTGTGAAGAATGGCTTCATCTCATCGGCAATTCCTTCTTTTATATCCCAGTATTCTGCCGGATCCGGCAGCACACCCGTTTTTTCGCGTTCATTGGAAGGCTGTGAAGGAGAAAAGGTCCTGGTACCGGAGCCGGTAATATCTGCGGTATCCATATCAGGCATAAAGCAGCCGTTTTCCACCATTTCGAGGTAGTTGTAAGCCAGGGCTGCAGCCTCTCTGTCATTTCCGTCCACATGCTCTGTCAGGAATTCCGCCAGGGAAATGATACTGTATTTATCCTCTGGAATCATATCCGGTACATATATGAAGGCAGGCTCCAGGGTATCCGGCAGAACCCATATGCAGGAAGGAGAAAACAGAACCTCGTCGGTAGACAGCAGATATCTCTGCAGTTCACTCAGAAGGCCGGATATGCCCCGGAGGACCGCTTCTATTTCTCCTTTTTTCATTTTTCTGCCGGAAAAAAGGGAGTCGATGCTTATCCTGCCCCGGATATCGTAATAAAAACAAATATGTCCGTCTATGCGCTGTGGATTAACCCTTGCAAGATAGTCTATATTATTTCTTGCCACCATCTTTTCTCTCAGGCTGCCGGAGTCCACTTTTTCTGTTTTGACGATCATATAGCTTTTCAGACCGTTTCGTTTATATGTTATCTGCATATTGCCTCCTTTATCAATCTGTATTTCTATCGTCTTATGGTGTTGTAACGGAACCCGCCAGATGCTCTGCAGCCCGGCAGGTTCTGATAAATTCTATGGCATCCTTTTGAAACGCTTTACCTGTTTGAGTTATCTGTATGTTATCTGTTCCGATGATATGCATGAACAGTAAGCCCTGGGGGATCCTCAGGGTTCCGCTGTAAGTGACGGATACCTCTCTGCCTGAGATTCTTGTTTCTGTTTTAAGATCCTGCGTAGCCAGAAGAAGGCCGGATATATTGTATTCTGCTGCTTTTTGTGCTTCTGTCTGCATATCAGCTTCAGAACTCCTTATCAGGCTTGCTTTTAATGCCGCCTGATATGCACAGCTTTTCATCACCGACATATCGTGAAGGTAGAAGGACATATATATGATAAAAACGATGATGCCCATTATCATGGGGAAGATAAGAGCGGCTTCAACCGTATAGGATCCCTGCACCCTTTTTCTCATGTGTTGCTCCATATCTGCTGAATTATACAGCCTAAAAGCAGAAACGGAATAAACGGAAGCTCGGTTTTTCCGGAAGCCTTTTTCATTGCCAGAATAATGATGGAAAGAATAGAGGCTGCCATCATGGCATACATCAGGACAGCAGAAGCGGCACATCCTCCCAGGTAGATTCCCGTCACAAGGATGGCAAAGGCATCTCCCATGCCCAGTTTTTTATCTGAGATAAGGGATATGGCTATGAATACCAGCCCCAATAGTATACCGAAAGCCCAGTCAAGTATCTGACCTGTTTTGAGCTGGCCGATGATGAGGCTAAGACAGATACCGGGTATCCCAAATATCGGGAACACTATCAAAGGGACGGACCGGCTTTTCAGGTCAAATATCGTCCCTGTTATAAGGAAAAGAAATACAAATATATCCGTCACCATTTTCCACACTCCTTACAGGGAGGCAGCCCTGTTTCTGATAATGGAACTTCGCGTATGGTTCGTTTTAACGCTCCGCATGAAAGGGTCGAGTGATATCTGTTGCCGTCATCCGTGATGTAGACAGTGGAGGGCGATCCGCCGTGCGCATTACAGCAGTATTCGCAGGGATAGTATTTTGCACCGTCATTCGCACGCTCCTTTGAAATATTCGAAAAATCTATGGCTTTTATGTTGAGCTTCAGATGAGAGCAGCTTAAAGACCTGTGATATACTGAGCCGTGTTCGGTGACATAGACCATCTCCTCTGCCTTGTCCGTGTCAGATCCGTGTCTTACATTGTCATAGCCAGTAAAGGCTCTGATCCTGACTCTGTCTGCAGCATAGGGTTTATAAACATTCAGAAGATCAAACGGAACCTTTATACGGTATCTTTTTACCAGATCTATGATATCATCACCGCCGTTAATAACGTCTATGGCATCCGATAAGGCTGTGTCATCTGTAAGAGTTTTCCCAAGATAGGCATATTTTGCGCATTTGTATGCCCGTTCAGCCAGCTCCTCCGTGTTTTTTGAAGAGATACGGACAGCATCTGTCAGATACATCACTGACAGCATCGCAAACAGAAAAACAGGAAGGATAAGAGCTGTTTCTATCGTAATACTTCCGGAAAGGGATCTCCTGTTTTTGAAAAGGAGGAGGATATGGTTATTCTGTTTAGATATCTCTGTTTTCCACTTGATAATCTGCATTTTCTTGTTTTAGGATTTTTCTGAGATCAGGAGATCCCTTTCCGCAGGCATTACGATAGTATGCTGCTGCGTCAGAAATCACTCATATAGCTCATCTTTCTGTCTATTGTCAGTCTGTTTTTTCTTTTGAAGTTCATTGCAACGCTGATCGATATATATTCAACACAGCCATCCATTCGAAAACCTTTGTTTCCCGCAGTATTACGCAGATTCATTTCTATGATGTCCATGGCGCGCATACATTTGGCAGTCTTATTCTCCATGAACAGGAAAACCCTGATGTAATCCTTATAGGAAAACCCTGTCCCCGATTG
>CACZNY010000201.1 GCA_902782655.1 uncultured Lachnospiraceae bacterium | reverse complement strand
TCCTTCAGGAGAGGGAGAATATATTCGGTGGATATGGTCACTTCCCTGTCGTGGGGGTTGAAGATGCTGAGATCCTGATTCCTTCCGACTACGGAAAGGAAATCCACATGGTTGCCCAGCCACTTGAGCGCCAGGGATTCATTGTATGCATCGCCTCCCGGAGCCGTGAATATCGAGTCCGGAGCAGAGGTCAGGGGACTGAACTCTACCGGTATGCTGTCAACCTTCACTATAGTCTCTATCTGTGTGATACCCGCAACTACGAATTTTCCCATATCATACTCCTTTGAAAACACCGGCTGAAAAACTCTGTGGCCTGTATCAGCCGCCGATAATTATTAACGATTGAAGCCTCTTGCAGGCTGCTATGTAAATAAGGACAGAGGATTTTCGATGAAATCCCTGAATCCTTATTATTCTACCACATATTTCGGGAAATTGGTATAATAGCACAAAGCAGAAGAGGAGGGGGCAGGATATGGCCGATCTAAAGTGCCCACATTGCGGGCGTTATTTTACAGTGGATGATACTGAGCTTAGCTCCATAATAAAGCAGATACGAGACAGCGAGTTTGAAAAGGATCTTAGTGAAAGGCTTGAGGAGCTGACAAGAAATATGGAGGAAAAACACGAGCTGGAGCTTAAGGGCATAGAAAATGAAGTGCTGCTGAAGGCTCGTGAGGCGCGTGAAAAGGATAAAGAAGAGCTGCTAAAGACAAGAGAGGAGCATGAGAAGGAGAAGGAGGTGCTGAAGGAGGATCTGCAAAGAGAGAGGGAGACCGTACAGAGGCTTAAGCAGAAGATAGATGCAGGGGAGACTGAGAAGAAGCTGGCGGTCATGGAGGCTGTAAAGCGCTCCGAGGATGAGAAGCGCGACATAGAGCATAAGCTTGCTGCCCAAAAGGACCGGTATGAGCTGCTTCTTGATGAAAAAGAGAAGGAAGTGCAGCTGTATAAGGACATGAAGACAAGAATGTCAACCAAGATGGTGGGAGAGTCCCTTGAGCAGCACTGTGAGACGGAGTTTAATAAGCTTCGCGCCACAGCCTTCAGGAATGCTTACTTCGAAAAGGACAATGATGCCCGGAGCGGAAGCAAAGGTGACTTTGTATTTCGTGAGAAGGATGAGAGCGGATGTGAGCTGGTATCCATTATGTTTGAGATGAAGAACGAGATGGATGAAACAGCCACCAAGCACAAGAATGAGGATTTCTTTAAGGAGCTTGACAAGGACAGGAGGGAGAAGAACTGCGAATATGCCGTGCTGGTCTCCCTGCTGGAGGCTGACAGCGAGCTGTACAATGCCGGGATAGTGGATGTGTCCTACCGCTATGAGAAGATGTACGTGATAAGGCCCCAGTGCTTCATCCCGATGATAACCCTGCTCAGGAATGCGGCGGCTAATTCCCTTAAATATAAACAGGAGCTTATGGAGGTCAGAAACCAGAATGTGGATATCACGAATTTCGAAAACAATCTGCTCCGCTTCAAGCAGGATTTCGGCCGTAACTATGAAATAGCCCATAACCATTTTGACAAAGCCATCGAAGAGATAGATAAGACAATAGCTCATCTGGAGAAGGTCAAGAAGGAGCTTTTGGGATCGGACAATCAGCTCCGCATAGCAAACGGCAAGGTGGAGGACGTATCCATCAAGCGTCTGACGAAGGGAAACCCTACCATGCAGGCCATGTTTGAGAAGGCTGGCGGCGAGTAAAGTCAAAAGTGACTTTCAGGCTTCATTTTTACAGCACTATTTGCGCAGAAAGTAGCATTTATTAGGTATAAAATGCTGCTTTCTTGTATTATAATGAATTATGTAAATCAAAATAAATCTGTGTGAACGAGAAAAAATGACCGGAAAATAGTTATGTAAACTTTGAAGGAGAGAGCCGGTTTTCAGACAACAGGATGAGGTTTTGCGTAGTCTTTTTTTGAGGAGGAGAGAAAATGAAAAGCTTTATTAAGAATTACTGGTTTCTTTTTTCCATGCTGGCAGGGATAATTGCCGGATGCATAGTCGGGGCTTTGTGGAAGGACGCTGCTGCTTTGGAGCCTTTGGGGACTGTGTTTGTAAATCTGATGTTCTGTGTAGTGGTTCCGATGGTATTTTGCTCAATATCATCAGCCATAGCAAATATGGCAAGCCCGAAGCAGGCAGGAAAGGTGCTTGGCATAACAATCGTAACATTTGCTTGCACCGCAACCATTGCGAGCGTTATCATGTATGCTACGGTAAGATTTCTTCCTGTGTTCACAATGGAGCCGCAGTACGAGGCGGGAGAGCCTGAGGTCATAGGCATATCGGATCTTATCGTTAATTTTTTTACCAAGCCTGACTTTTCCGAGCTCCTAAGCCGCAGGGCGATCCTTCCTCTTATAGTGGCAGCCATCCTTTTCGGCTTCGGTGTGCAGATGGCAGGCGGCAGAAAGACGCAGACGGCAGCTTTTCTGTCCGATGTCACAAACTGCCTTATGAAGACGGTCAGGATAATAACCTATTATGCCCCGATCGGCTTCTTCGGGTTCTTTGCAAGTCTTGTAGCGACCCACGGAGAAGACTTTGTTACGAATTATGCGAGGGCCATAATTGTATATTATGTGGTGAGCATTCTTTATATGGCCGTATTCTTTCCTGTATATGCCAGATTCGGCGGCGGAAAGGGCGCTGTGAAGGTGATGCTTAAGCATCTTTTCAAGCCTGCGGCGGTTTCCTTCGGAACCTGCTCCTCTGTAGCTACCATACCGACCAATATGGAGGCTGCCGAGGAAACCGGGATCTCAAGGGAGGTAAGCGAGATAGTGGTTCCCATGGGCGCTACAATGCATATGGACGGAAGCGCCATGAGCGCCATCATAAAGGTAGGGTTTCTTTTCGGGATGTTCGGTCTGCCTTTTGGTACAGGAAGGGCGGTGCTTGCCATAGTGATAGCCGTGTTTTCATCCGTGGCCATGAGCGGTATACCCGGAGGAGGAGGCACGGGAGAATTAGTGCTCTGCACTCTTTTCTTTCCCGGACAGCTGTCGGTTGCTTTTCCCATAGCGCTTGCCATCGGGGATCTGGTGGATCCGCCGGCTACCATGGTGAACGCTGCCGGAGATTATGTGGCAGGCTTCATTGTTTCCCGCTTTGTGGACGGTAAGGACTGGCTGCAGAAGAAGACAGGGGAATAGAGCTGCCTTACGGGGCAGGGACCGGATTTGTTTTTATATTGGCCTTGGACTTTATCTGCCTGATCCACTTGTCCTTATTATGGACCGCGAAGATATCAGCTGTGCCGTCCTTTGATTCTATGATTATCTTATTGACTGCCGGACCCTGCCTTACATCAGCTATCTCGGTGTAGGGAAGGATCCAGTCTTTAAGCTTTATATCGTCCTTGGAGAGAGGATGGAAGACCAGGCTTTCGGGAAAGAAATGGAGCTTTCCGCCGTAGTCCTCGTTTCCTATGGAGTGGTTTGCCACATCGCCCGGGTAGGCTGCGTAATCGGGATCCCCGGATTTCAGCTTCTGGGTGTCTATCTCGCCCTTGGTGACAGACTTCAGTACCGTGAATATAAAGGCTATCACCCAGGAGATCAGGCAGGCTATCACGCCTATGGTAAAGATGGAGGCTCCGGGAAAAAGACCGTAGCCCATAAAGGTGAGGAATGCCGTAAACAAAAGCCATATTAATAAGAAGATAAAAAATCTTGCTGCCATGAAAGCTATTTTACAGCGCATGCTCTGATGATGCAAGATAAACGGTGTTTCGCGCCCCCACCATAATATGATAGGATAGGATATTGAATTTCATCAGAAATTCAATATCCGTATTTCGCAGGATTCTTCAGAATCCTGCCCGGAGGGTTACGAAACGTGTTACCCTGACACGTTTCGTAACGGACGGGAAATTGAATTTCATCAGAAATTCAATTTCCGTATTTGACCAGGCGACCGGCTTGCCGGTCGGCGTGTCCCGCGGAACGCGGGATTTCTGAATGAAATTCCGATTTCTCATTCAGAAAGTCGCAGGATATTGAATTTCATCAGAAATTCAATATCCGTACTTCGCAGGATTCTTCAGAATCCTGCCCGGAGGGTTATTGGGAATTATGATGATAATATTAAAATTATATCGATGTTGCCGACAGACAGGATCTGTTGAATGCTTATTTTGAAAGGTGAAGATGAGGCTTCATAAAGGACGGGCTTTCGGCCTGATTATCATAATTATATTACAATTATATATGCAAGGCTGTTCTGCCAGGAGCCCCTGGGAGGACAGGACTGCTCCCGACCAGGAAGTGACAGAAGCAGCAGGAGAGGCAGAGGAGACGGAGTCATACACAGAGGACGCTATGAAGATAATAGCGGAGGCTGATATGCCCGAGACTGCATCCGGAGAGGGAGGGGAGGAAGCCGTCAGGGAAGAGATAGTGATCCCTGAGGATATCCCGGGACCTGAAAGGATAACGGTTTCCGAAGCAGGGATCCATGAGGAGTGCCTTGCGCTTATAGACAGGATAATCGAAAAGGATGTGGAAAACGGTTTTCCCGGAGCACAGCTTGCCATAATGAGGGATGGAAAGCTGGTCTACGAAAATGCCTGGGGAAGTACAAACGCATATTATCCGGACGGGAGCAGGAAGGAGGACAGCCCTCCTGCGACAATCGATACAATGTATGACCTTGCTTCCATCACTAAAATGATAGGCGTGAACTATGCCGTACAGAAGCTTGTGACGGAGGGGAGGCTTGGCATAGAGGACAAGGTGTCGGATCACATGGGAGAGCGGTTTTACGAGGATGTTATATATCTTGATTATGTCAAGGGGGAGGAAAGCGATCTGAATACCCAGAAGGAGTGGAAGAAGACCATGACGATAAGGGATCTTCTGACTCATAAGGCAGGGTTTCCCGCTGATCCCCACTACTGCCATATAGACTACAATGCGGAAACCCAGGAATACGAAGATGATGCGGTAAATCCCCTGTATGCGGGATGCGGGGCTGATAAGGAAACGAGGGATAATACCATAGAGTCGATATGCAGGACTCCCTTGCTGCACGCGCCGGGAAACGGGACGCTCTATTCAGACGTGGATTATATGCTGCTCGGGGTGATAGTGGAGCAGATCACGGGGAAGGATCTTGATACCTATTTAAAAGAAACCTTCTGTGTCCCCATGGGACTTGCCCGCCTTACATATGAGCCTCTGAAGCACGGATTTCAGCCTTCTGACTGCGCCGCCACCGAGCTGAACGGAAATACCAGGGACGGCGGCATATATTTTGACGGAATAAGGACCGAAACCCTGCAGGGAGAGGTTCATGATGAGAACGCCTACTACTGCATGGCGGGAGTATCCGGTCATGCCGGACTTTTTGGAAGCGCCACGGATCTGGCCAGGATTGCTGATATTATGTTAACCGGAAGGCATGGAGACACTGAGTTCTTTTCAGAGGAGGTCATAAGGCTTTTTACGGGAGCCGAATCCACTACAAACAGAAACTGGGGACTCGGATGGTGGAGACAGGGAGATATGCAGAGGACCAAGTATTTTGGCACTAAAGCCGGTGAAAACACCTTCGGGCATCAGGGCTGGACGGGGACGCTTATAATGGTAGATCCGGATAAGAAGATAGTAATTGCCTATCTTACGAATAAGATTAATTCGCCTGTAAATAAAAAGAACCTGAATAAATTTACAGGCAGCACCTATACATCCGCTTCACTGGGCTTTGTGCCTGATATTATATACACGGGACTTGATAAGGAGGTGGACGCGGAGGCGCTGCTGGAAGGAGGAAAATGGTATGTGCAGTGAGAAAGAGGCAGTCATGGGTGATGGCATAAAGTCCGCAGAGCAGGGCGAGGTACCGGTAAAGGGTTATCTTAATGAGGATTTCCGGCTTTTTCATAATACCGATACCCTTGGAACGGATGTGGGAGTGCATTTCCATACCTTCTATAAGGTTACTTTTGTGAAATACGGAGCCGGCAGCTATATGATAGACGGGAGACTGTATGACGTGAGGCCGGGGGATATCATCCTTGTGGGTATCAATGTGCCCCATAAGCCCTCCTTTGAAGCGGGAGAGCTGTATGACCGCTATACGCTCTATATCTCCTCAGGGCTTTTGGAGGACTTTGATATACCTGAGTGCCATATATACGACCTTTTTTCCTCCGAGAGCGGAAACGTGGTAAGGCCTGAGGGGAAGGATACCGAGCATTTCGTCAGCATGCTTGAAAGGATAGATACGGAGACAAGATCGTCCTCTTACGCTGCAAGGCTTGCTGCCAGAATAGGTATCGTGGGCTTCCTCATAGAGACAGGCAGATGCAGGGAGGAATCAGCGCTTATCGTGCCCTTAAGGCTGCAGGAGGATGACAAGATGCTGAATATCCTCCGATTTATAAATGAGAATCTGAGCGAGGATATTTCAATAAATGACATAGCCGAGCGCTTTTTCATGAGCAAGTATCATATGATGCGTTCCTTTAAGAATGCCTTCGGCTGTCCGATGCATGAATATATGATAAACCGCAGACTCACAAAGGCAAGAGAAATGATCCTGCAGGGAACAGGACCTGCGGAGGCCTGCTACGCCTGCGGCTACGGAAGCTATTCCGCTTTTGCCAGAGCATATAATGAAAAGTACGGGGTATCACCCAGAAGGACGGTAAAGGAAAACGTTGAATACGGTACCCTTTCCGACTTCCTTCCGGAGTGAG
>CACZNY010000200.1 GCA_902782655.1 uncultured Lachnospiraceae bacterium | reverse complement strand
GCTACAATAAAGAATCTGGCTTCCCTGAGCTTTTTCTCATCATCAGTAAAATCAACCTTTGCTGAAGCTATGGCTTCATTTCCAACCTCATTCGTCGGGTCTATCCCGGATCTGTACAGTCCTATCTTCGCCGAATTTGTATCAAAGCCGATGACCTCTGCGTATTTGCCGAATTCCACCGCTATGGGCATACCCACATAGCCAAGTCCGACCACTGCAATCTTTTCTTTTCTGTTTTTTATTTCTTCGTAAAGAGACATTGTTTACTTTACTACTCCTTTTTCCAGATATTCCTCAAGGTTTAGCTTGATATGCTCCTCTGCCCTCTCCACGGCAACCTTCTCCATATCATGCTTCACCATAAGCTCCACCAGCTCTTCAAAGCTTGTCTTCATAGGATCCCAGCCAAGCACTCTTTTTGCCTTTGACGGGTCTCCCCAAAGATTTACCACGTCAGTCGGCCTGTAAAAATCCGGAGATACTTCCACCAAGATCCTTCCGTCAGCCTTATCTATACCCTTCTCCTCAAGACCCTCTCCCTGCCACTCAAGCTCGATGCCTGCATGATGGAAGGCAAGTGTCGCGAATTCCCTCACGGAATGCTGCACACCGGTCGCTATCACAAAATCATCCGGCTCGTCGTGCTGAAGGATCAGCCACATGCATTCCACATAATCCCTTGCATATCCCCAGTCACGCAAGGAGGACAGATTCCCGAGGTAAAGCTTATCCTGTTTACCCTGGGCTATACGGGCAGCGGCAAGAGTTATCTTTCTTGTGACAAAGGTCTCTCCTCTTCGCTCTGATTCATGATTAAAGAGTATCCCCGAGCAACAGAACATATCATAGGCTTCGCGGTACTCCTTCGTGATCCAGAAGCCATATTGCTTAGCCACGGCATACGGAGAGTAGGGATGGAACGGAGTCGTTTCGCTTTGGGGCACTTCCTCCACCTTACCGTACAGCTCCGAGGTCGATGCCTGATATATCCTGCAGGTCTTTTCCAGACCGCATACCCTTACCGCCTCCAAAATCCTCAATACACCTGTGGCATCTATATCTGCGGTAAACTCGGGCACATCAAACGATACCTGTACATGAGACTGCGCCGCAAGATTATATATCTCATCCGGTCTGACCTCGGCTATCAGCTTTACCAGACTGATCGAATCCCCCAGATCCCCGAATTTAAGATGAAAATTGGGGGCGCCCTCAAGATGAGCTATGCGCTCCCTGAAATCTACCGACGAACGCCGTATCATTCCATACACCGCATATCCCTTTTCCAGTAAAAGCTCGGACAGGAACGAGCCGTCCTGACCTGTCACCCCTGTAATAAGCGCCTTTTTCATCACATCTCCCCTCTGTTACCGTATTCTCCACCCTGAAATCCCCGCGAATCCACGAGCTTTGTCTAGTATTCCAACGTGTTTATTCTACCATACTTCACAGCTTTCCCAAAACGGGCGAAAACAACCACCGGCAATTCAGCATCTGCCAAGAGCCAGATACAGAGCAAATACCGCAACAGAGAAGATCAATATTGCCGCTGCTATGATCCTTCTGTGGACTCTTCCGGCTTTCTTCATATACAGACCTGCTCCCAAGGCCTGAACGGGAATCAGATACAGCACGTATCTGAAATCCATAGAGCTGTAGTACGCCGCCTTAACCATAAAGCTTATATACATTATGACTGACACAATATATATAGCAGCAAAATAAGCCCTTTGAGCAGCTGATTGGATATAGGAGCAGGACACCAGTACCTTTACCGTACAGCAAAAGCATATCACTGCCAGCAGGATCCCGGATAATAAAAGCAACCAGCCAAAGATGGTCATGAAAGCGGCTCCTGTCCCGCTGTGCCCTGCTTCCGACATGGCATGGGCAAAATTTTCATCTCCGAAAAGGGAGGTTTTCATCATCCCAAGGAACATATTGAACTCATCATAAGGATCCCCGTTTCTTATCCGTGATACGTATGGGATACGGGTTCTGATGTCAAATATTCGCGATATGAGAGAAGCTGTTATCTCTTCCCCGACCTCCGGAGTGTAATTCAGCGGCACGCCGAACCTGATATAATTTCTGACAGGAGACCACAATGCGAGGGGGCCGCAGATAAATCCAAACGCCGTGAATTTGGCCATATACTGTACAAAAGAGGAAATGCCGCCTCGGATCATATTTATCGCAAAAAGCAGGGCTATGGCAGGAGCTGCAAGTGCTGCCGAGATCTTTGCCATCATGCCGAGTCCGATGGTAAAAGCGAGTATGACCGTATACAGCCAGGAGGGGTCATCATACCATTTCAGGCCGAAGAATATGGTCATTACAGTGAACATCACGGCCAGCATATCATTATTTACAGAGCCCGCCATGAGAATAAATCCCGGATGCACCGCAGCTATGGCAAAGGCTGCCAGGAGCGCCTCATCGTCAAGCTTCATGTACCTGAATATCAAAAACACAAAAAACAGGGTGATAAGACTGTAGATCAGAGTGAGGACCTGCACGTGTTCGCAGGCCGCCTCGTAGGCTATCCCGGCAAATTCAAGCAGTCTTATCCATAATGCCGCGATCATATGATGAAGGGGCGGCTGGAAAAATCCCCATCTCAGTCTGGGATCAAAATCTATCAGCATATGCCCCTGATGAAAGTATTCGATAAAGGCAGCCTGACCCTCTTCTGCTCCAAAGCCTATTACATCATGCTGTCTTCGCCAGGCAGGGGTATAATAGACATAGAAGAGCCTCAGCAGCGCGGATAATGCGCCGATCAATATGATGCCTGCATTTATTATCTTTCTTTTATTATCCGCCCTCATATCCGGACTATGCTACATCATATCCGGTGCTTCAAAGCCCAGTATATCCACGGCAGTTTCAAGTATCCTGAGGGTCAGCATGATCAATGCTACATATCCCCTCTTTCTGTCATCGTCTTCCTCCGTCAGTATCTTTGTCTCATGATAGAATTTATTGAAGTCGTTTGCAGCCTGATAGATGTAGGCGCAGATCCTGTGCGGAGCCAGATCCTTCCATGCTCCGCAAAGCATTGGCACAAATCCCGCAAGAGTCATCATCAGAGCCTTCTCAGTTTCATTTGTCGGAGGGAGTATCCTAAGACCTGATGTATCTCCTCCGCTTTCACGGTATTTTCTCATTATTGACTTGATCCGTACCATCGTATAGAGGATGTAAGGTCCGGTATTCCCCTCAAAAGAAGTAAATTTGTCTATATCGAATACATAATCCTTCCTTGCCTCATTCGATAAGTCTCCATACTTAATTGCCGCAAGCGCGATCTTTTCCGCTATCTCATTTACCTCTTCCTCCGGTATGTCCGACCCGCTCTGCTTCATGCGCTCAAGACATTTCTCATATACCTCGTCCAGGAGCATTTCAAGTCTCATTACGCCCCCTGATCTGGTCTTGAAAGGCTTTCCGTCACTTCCGTTCATGGTACCGAAGCCGAGAAAGCTCAGCCGCACTTTCTCCGGCACTATCCCACACTTTCCGGCCGCCCGGAAAACCTGTTCAAAATGAAGCTCCTGCCTCTTATCGACAACGTAGATCACGGCGTCCGGAGAATAGTCCTCCTGTCTTTGCACCAGAGTCGCAAGGTCTGTCGTGGTATAAAGGGAAGCTCCGTCGGACTTCAATATCATACAGGGCGGCATCTCCTTTGCGTCAGTATCCCTGGTAACGTCCACCACGAGTGCGCCCTGGGACTCGTAGGCATAGCCGTCCTGCTTCATCTTCTCTACCATGGGTGTAATATAGGGATCCGCATCAGATTCGCCCTTCCACACTTCAAAAGAAACATTCAGCTTATCATAGTTATGCTTCAGATCCGCTACGGATATGTCCATGATATGTCTCCATATTTCCAGATATTTTCCGTTTCCGTGCTGAAGCTGATATGTGATGTCCATTGCTGTATTCTTAAATGCCTCATCATTTTTTGATTTTTCCGAGGCTGCCGGATAGATCTCCGAAAGCTCGTCGAGAGTAGGCATCCTTTCCATCCCCCTTGCCTGCATCTCAGCTATGATAAGCCCCATCTGGAGTCCCCAGTCACCCATATGAATATCGCCAAGCGTGTCATTTCCGATATACTTTGACAGACGTTTTACTGCCTCTCCTATGATGGCCGCCCTCAAATGTCCTATGTGCAAAGGCTTTGCCACATTCGGTCCGCCATAATCAACAACAACCTTTTCAGGTTTCTCCGTTTCAAGACCGAATTTATCAGCTTCGGCCTCTTCTGACAGGTATGAAGCAAGAAAAGCGTCACTGATATGAAGGTTGATAAAGCCCGGTTTTACGCACTCCGCTTTGCTGAAGCATTCAGAACCGCTTATCTTTCCTACTACCTCCTCAGCAATAACAAACGGGGCCTTATGAGCTTCCTTCGCAAGCGCCATGGCTCCGTTGCACTGATATTCACAAAGATCCGGACGGTTCGATACCGTCACCGTGATCTTTGCATCATCGTAACCCGCTTCTCTGAAGCCTTTCCTTACCTCGTCGCTTAAAATATCCAGCAGTGCCCGCATCTTTTACTCCTTCATCTTATCCCTGTATTCTTTTGATATTGCGCATCCGCAATAATCCTGTCTGTACAGCCCGTATTCCTTTGACAGCTCTATAGATCTCTTATATCCGTTCTTCTTTTTAAAATCCGAAGGCAGATGTCTTACTCCATATTCTTCTGCAAGCCCTTCTCCTATCTCATTAATCCAATCCGCATTTTTGTACGGCGAGATGGAAAGCGTTGTCGTAAAGTAATCAAAGCTGTGCCGGGCCGCATATTGCGCCGCCATTCGCAGCCTGAGTTCATAGCATTTCCTGCATCTTGCGCCGCCCTCGGGTTCGTCCTCAAAGCCCTTTGCTATCTCTTCAAAGCTCTCCGGATCATATTCGCAAATAACTGCTTCAGAGGGGTATCCCGCTTCTCTCACAAGCCTTTTAAGCTCATTACCTCTGTGCGCATATTCTTCTGCCGTATCCATATTGGGATTATAGAACAAAAGCGTAATATCAAAATATCCGCTCAGATATTCCTGGACATACGACGAACAGGGCGCGCAGCATACATGAAGCAGAAGCCCCGGCCTGATCTTATCCTTAGTGATCTGATCTATGATACCGTCAAGCTCTTTCTGGTAATTCCTTTTATTCATCCAATATACTTATAACTCCTAAAGAAAAAGACCCAAGATTACTCTCAGGTCTTTTCCAAGGCGACAACCAGAATCGAACTGGTGATACGGGTGTTGCAGACCCTTGCCTTACCGCTTGGCTATGTCGCCAGTACTTGACTATT
>CACZNY010000199.1 GCA_902782655.1 uncultured Lachnospiraceae bacterium | reverse complement strand
GCGTTTGAACTTGTTCAAAAAGCCATTTGACTTTGGGCGTCGTTGTATCAAAACAGTGATTCAGTACTTTTGGCGTCTGAATCATAATATAACCGGCAACCCGAAACGTTACACTGATGTTTCGCTTTACAAAAAGGAAAGTTTGTTTTATATTCTTTGTACGGATTCTTTTGCTTTGAAACCACAGCCATTTACAGGCAGGGGTTTAAGGCATATGAGCTGCACCCGGTGAGGTTTCTTACGAGCCAGGTGTAATACCGTTTTCTTTCTGAATGAAACACAGGGACTACATTTAAAGATCCTGCGTTTTGCAGGATCCGATTCTCTTTTTTGAGAGAGCCCTGTCCGGTATGACTATTGTTTTTTACGAAATTCAATGGTCTATTGGATTTAGGATATAAAACAGTATAGAACGAAACGTTTCGCTCTGAGTCCGGATTGCAGGGTACGTCAGAAATACCATTTTACAAAAAGACATGAATTTAAGGAGGTATTGAGTAATGGCAAAAAACAGGTATATTGGGGATTATCCGGCGATAGGTATCCGTCCTTGTATTGATGGACGCAGAGGGCCTTTGAAGGTAAGGGAGTCTCTTGAGGATCAGACCATGGGAATGGCGAAGTCCGTTAAGAAACTCTTCGAAGAAAACCTGAAGTATTCAAATGGAGAGCCCGTAAAGGTAGTGATCGCTGACACAACGATAGGAAGAGTGGCAGAGTCAGCTGCCTGTCAGGCAAAGTTTAAGAAGGAGGGCGTAGCGATAACTCTTTCCGTGACCCCCTGCTGGTGTTATGGCTCTGAGACAATGGATATGGATCCTCTTACGATAAAGGGTGTATGGGGACTGAATGCAACGGAGAGACCCGGAGCGGTTTATCTGGCATCCGTGCTTGCAACACATGCTCAGAAGGGACTTCCTGCTTTCGGAATCTACGGCAAGGACGTGCAGGATGCAGATGATACGGTGATACCCGAGGATGTCAAGACCAAGCTTCTTCGCTTCGGCAGGGCTGCTGTGGCGGCGGCATCGATGCGGGATAAGTCATATCTGCAGATTGGATCCGTTACTATGGGTATCGGCGGTTCGATCATTGACCAGAGCTTCTTTGAGGAGTATCTGGGCATGAGAGTCGAGTCTGTGGACGAGGTAGAGATCCTTCGTCGTATGGAGGAGCATATCTATAATGAAGATGAGTATCAAAAGGCACTGGCCTGGATAAAGAAGTACTGCAAACCCGGTTTTGACAAGAACCCTGATTTCGTGAAGAAGTCAGATGAGCAGAAGGCAAAGGACTGGGAGTTCACTGCGAAGATGGCATGCATCATAGAGGATCTCTTCCAGGGGAATCCCAATCTCCCGGAAGGGTGCGGTGAGGAAGCAGTCGGACACAATGCCATAGCCGGAGGCTTCCAGGGACAGAGGCAGTGGACCGACCACTGGCCTAACTGTGACTTCCCCGAGGCTATCCTGAATACGTCTTTTGACTGGAACGGCGCCAGAGAGCCATTTATACTTGCTACAGAGAATGATACGCTTAATTCTGCCAGCATGCTTTTCATGAAGCTTCTGACTAACCGGCCTCAGATGTTTGCGGATGTAAGGACGTATTGGAGCGGCAGCGCAGTTAAGCGGGTCACTGATTACGATATAGAGGGACATGCAAAGGATGCTGACGGCTTCATACATCTGATCAATTCGGGAGCATGCTGTCTGGATGCCTGCGGAGAGGTGAAGGATGAAAATGGCAATCCTGTCATGAAGCAGTGGTTTGACGTGACGGATAAGGATATTGAAACGATAATGAATGCGACCGAGTGGTGTCCTGCGGATAACGGATACTTCCGTGGTGCCGGTTACTCGTCAAGATTCCTTACAAGAGCGGAAATGCCGGCTACCATGATAAGGCTTAACATAGTAAAGAATCTGGGACCGGTGCTCCAGATAGCTGAAGGCTGGACAGTGAATCTTCCGGACGAGGTATCCGATGTACTGTGGAAGAGGACCGACTACACCTGGCCATGTACATGGTTCGCTCCCCGCTGTGACGGCAGGGAAGGATCGCCCTTTAAGACCGCTTATGACGTGATGAACAACTGGGGTGCAAATCACGGGGCCATAAGCTACGGCCATATTGGTGCGGATCTCATCACCATGGCTTCCATGCTGCGTATACCCGTGTGCATGCATAATGTTCCTCTGGAGGATATATATCGTCCGGCTGCATGGAATGCGTTCGGCTCTGATAAGGAGGGTGCGGATTATCGTGCATGCGCGGCCTATGGACCGCTGTACAAGACCGTGAGGTAAAACAATAAACACATAAAACAAAAGAGACGTCATGATGCCTTATCATGACGTCTCTTTTTGGTTTGCGATAAAGCAGTCAAGAGGGCGCCGAGCACTTTACAATCCGGCGCATTGGCGATGCGCTGAATTGTAACGTATATTTCTTTTTTCTGTATATCTGATATAATTTTACAGGTGATGTGTCGTTGACATTTTTCAGGAGGAAACTAATGACTGAAAAGAAGGATAAAAGAAATAGATTCAGAAAAATGGCGCTTTTGCTTGCGGGAGTGTTTGTTATTGCTGCTCTGATGTTTGCATTTCACCCTGTGACAGCAAAGGCTGATTTCGGAGATTTCTCCGGAGATACGGATTTTGGAGGAGGTGATTCGGGCGGAGACTGGGATTCATCGTGGGGATCGGATAATAATAACGATAATGATAACTCATATTACAGCGATAGTGGGAGCTCGTCCTACTCCGATTCCGATGGATTCAGTACAGTGTTTGCTCTCATCATTGCGGCGATCATTATAATAGGAGCACTAAAGGGAAATAACAGGGGAAATAGGAGAAGCTCCGGATCAAAGCCTGCTGGCGCAGCCGTAACGCCTGATTCGATGCTGCAGCCTATGAATTCATACAAATCGCTGGATCCGGCCTTTGATGAGGCGGCATTCAGAGAGCATATGTCGAATCTGTATGTACAGATGCAGCAGGAATGGCATAATAAGAATATCGAGTCCCTGAAGCCATATATGACAGATGCTTTCTGGAACCAGATGGACCGGCAGCTTGATGAGAAGAGAAAAGCGGGGCAGACGCCATGTACGGAGCGTGTCGCAGTGCTTGAGACAACACCTCGCGGCTTCTATCAGAGCGCGGGAATGGATCATATAGTGGTCAGGGTGAAGGCCAGGATAGTTGCCTATGTGCTTGATGACAATACGGGAAATGTCATATCAGGCGACAGGAATCGCGAGAAATTCATGGAATACGAGTGGGATGTATGCCGAAAGAGCGGAGTTGTTTCAGGAGAGGCGGGAATGCAGGCTGTGTCCTGTCCTCATTGCGGAGCGCCTCTTAATATAAACCAGACAGCAAGATGTCCTTTCTGTGACAGCGTAGTGACCATTGTCAATGAGGACTGGGCATTGAACAGTATTAAGGGAGTATCACAGACGACATCCTGACACATGGAAGTCCCGGCGTGTTACAACTTAGTGTTCAGCCGGACCACTGGATTGTAACGGGGGCGGCACATGAGAATTGCCTTCGGCAATTGTGCCAGACCGGTTACGCATTATCTGTTCGTCCACAGCCGCCCGGCTCCGTCAGAAGACTGATGCCGCTCATGGCTCGGGACAGAACAGTAAACCCGGATTCCATGAAGCTAGTATAACGATTCTTAAATACCTGGACTAAATGCTTGTCTGCTTGTCCCGATAGCACGCATCTGAAAGCCTCGGCGGTCTCCGCT
>CACZNY010000198.1 GCA_902782655.1 uncultured Lachnospiraceae bacterium | reverse complement strand
ATCCTGGCATTGCTCTTAAGGGCGTGAACTGTTATTGTCAGTTCTTCACCCTTTCTTGCTGATGATTCATCCTTTATGGACTCAATATTTTTTTCTGCCCTTCTGTAAAACCTCTGCAGTGCAGCAAGATATTTTTCCCTGCTTCCTGTGAAGCCTATGCCTTCCTCTACATTTATCCCCTGCTTCCCAAGGTCCTCAAATCCAAGTTTTTCTTCCACGGTTCCCCCTTTCGCTGCTCCGGCTATTTGTTTACTGCTCCTTTGTAGCGCTTTCTCATTGTCAGATGATTGCAGCCGTCTTTATATTCATATTCCATTTCATCCATTATATTTTTGGCAAGGAATATCCCCATGCCGCCCTTGCCTCTCTTCTTTAGAGGAATCTTTGTATCAGGATCTGGCCTTGTTAACGGATTGTACTTAACTCCGCTGTCCGTAACTTCTATCTGTACCGTATAGGGTACCGGATAGCTTACTTTCAGATTCACATCCCCTGCGTCTTCCTTATACGCATATGAGACAACATTCACAAAGATTTCTTCCATTGCCAGAACTATGCGTCTGTTTAATTTATCGCCGCAGCGAACCCTCTTTAATTCTTTCTCTATAAATTCCATTGCCACCGGTGCGTTCTCTATAACCGCCTGAAGAGTGGTCTCTTTATATTTGCCGGCCTCATCACCCATATAACGGACACAGAGCATTGTGATATCGTCAAACTGCGAATCAATATCCGAATAACCCCTTACAGCATCAAGCACTGAGTTCAGTGTATCCGGTACGGGTTTCTCCCTGCATGAATTCAGAACATCAATAAGTCTCTGCATCCCGAAGGGTTTTCCTTCAGCACTTTCCGCATCAGGCACACCATCTGTATAGACAAATACCGTGTCCCCCGGCGAAAGAACTGTCTTGGTATCCGTGTATTTAATATTCTGCCTGAGTCCCATCACCAGTCCGTGGCGGTCTTTTACCAGCCTGTATTCCTTATCCTGCCCCATGATCACCGGATATTCATGCCCGGCATTGGCAGAACGGAGCACACCCGTGCTTATGTCCAGGATTCCCAGCCATACGGTTACAAACATCTTTGAATCGTTGCCCTCGTGCAGCTGGTTATTTGCATCAAAGAGTATCTCCGACGGAAGCCCTCCGGACATGGCCCTGTTCTTAATCATCGTCTTTGCTATGATCATGAACAGTGCAGCCGGAATTCCCTTGCCCGTAACATCCGCTATGATCATCACCAGATGGGACTCGTCTATAAAAAAGTAATCGTAGAAGTCGCCGCCCACCATTCTTGCAGGTGTCATTGAAGCGGAGATGTCAAACTCATGCCTGTCGGGAAAGGCAGGATAAACCGTAGGCAGGATATCCTTCTGTATCTTGTTTGCTATGCCAAGCTCTGCTTTTTCCCTTTCAGATTCTTTGGTTACCCTGATCAGGTCCTTAGTGGCTTCGTCTATATTTTTCTCCATGTTATAGACGGACTTGGCCAGAAGCTCTATCTCGTCACCTGTCCTTATATTCAGCAGCTTATCTGATACGTTGTATCCTATATCCTCAGAATCCTGGGCTATCTCAAGCGTAAAGGCCTCTGCTTCCGACGAAACCTGCATGATAGGGGCTATCACCTTGCGGTGGAACCAGAAAATGTAAGCCGCCATGAAAATAACGATCACAGCCACTATGGTAAATACCGTGTCGGATATATGCTTGTAGACCTCCGCCTGCAGCGTGGCCATAGGAATCTCTACGTCTATGATGGCAACCACTTCGCCATCGATCAGCACAGGCATCAGCGCCGATGTGTTGTAACCATACTCACTCTTGGATACAAAATGATTTGTCGGACGCTCCCCTATTGTCATGATGTCTTCGCAGTCTTTTATGAACTCGGGGTTAATGGCGCTGGCATCGCCCAGGGTGTATTTAAGCTCAGGTTTTTCATACACATCAAACATATACCTGAGGGGAAACCACCCCTCTTTTGTTCCCTGATAAGAATGCAGTTCATCCAGGTCGATATAGCCTACATAGATATCATTTGCTCCCGTTGCTTCTCTGAGCTGCGAGAGTTCTTCCTCTATCTCCAGATATCTTTCCGTTGCCGCCTCTTTTGCACAGGCGTCCTTATCGATATCGCCTTTTACAAATTCCGCATAGTGCACTATCTCTTCGTCAGTTATTATGGTCCTTACTATCCGCGCTATCTGATAGCCATTATCGTTATAGCTCTGCTCTACGCTGACTTTGTATTTGTCAAAACCATAGCATATGCTGATGATGCTTATGATCATCACCAGCACCACGAAGCCTGCTATAAACTTTACTGACAGCGACGCACCCCTTCTTTTCATAGCCTTACTCGATATTGATGTAATCCCTGAATCCCGTGGTTTCCAGAATCTCAAGAACTTCCGATGATACGTTTCTGACTACCATCTTTCCGCCCTTATCCTCTGTATATTCCTGAGCCCAGTAAAGGACTCTTAAACCAGCAGATGCAATGTACTCCAAGCCGTTTAAGTCAAAATATATATTGATGACCTCTGTGGGAAGATCCGCAAATCTGTCATCAAGTCCCATGGCACTTAAGGTATCCAGCTTTCCGCTGAGTCCGATATTCAAATCTTTCCCGTTAAGATCCCACTTTATTTCCATTAAATGTCCCTCCTCTTTAATTTATATATCAACTCGCTGCCTCTCGATCAGGTCT
>CACZNY010000197.1 GCA_902782655.1 uncultured Lachnospiraceae bacterium | reverse complement strand
CCGCCGTAAAGGAATTCATTTCGAAACCAATCATAGATCTTCATCGCAGCTCTTTCCTGTTATCTGCCCTTTTCACATTACGCCTGTCTGTCCCTTTCGCCTGGTAATAGGCGCGTTTCTGATCATACATTCTTTCATCCGCGGTTCTGATCAGCATTTCGATCGTAGCATCCGGGAACTCGCGGCGGGAAGCATATCCGACGGATAATGACAGCTCATACTCATTGCTGCCTTTCCATTCTTTTGCTGCATTATGCAGCTTTTCCAGGATCTCATCCATGGAATCTGTTTTTACATGGATCAGCGCGGCAAATTCATCTCCGCCTATACGGTATACCTGTCCATACTCTTTCAGAACTTCGGACAGGCACCTGCTTGCATCCCCGATAAGCGCATCTCCTGCCAGGTGACCATAGGTATCATTGACCTGCTTCAATCCGTTGAGGTCGATCGAAACATACACAAGATCATCCTCGATCGGTTTTGCGGACAGTTCGGAAATTGCCGCTCCGTAGCTCATGCGATTCAGCCCTCCGGTCAGCTGGTCTGTGGTTGACAGATGCAGAAGGATCGCGTTATTTTCACGCAATTTGAGCAGAACAGCGGTAAATAAACCGACGAGTCCCGAAATGATCAGGATAATAACTGCAGCAAGAATGCTTTGAAAGCCCGAAACCCATCCATTTTTCGGTGACACAGAAAGCTCCCAGGTCAGATTCCGCACCTTGAACTGCTTTCTTTGGGCCTGCTCATCCAGGGTCCCTTTCGCATGCATGATATGGGCGCTGCCGTCAGTGTCGATATAAGACAGGGCGTAGTTTACTCCCATACCCTCCAGATTATCCAATCCCAGTACTGCGATCAGATTATCATAATCGATCGTGACCGTTACCAGCCCCCACAGTTCTTTTTTATCACCGTCTCTCAAAATGACGGGAGCCCGGCCTCCCATGCCCATTCCGCCCTGAACCAGTTCAAACGGATTTGTCAGTATGGTACTGCCCAGCTCATAGGCCTCTTTTGCCTCCAGATTCCCCAATCGTGATGTATCCAGAAAATCGAATCCGAGCAAAGCTTCATTGCCCTCGAGCGGATAGACCTTCGATACCACACCATCAGGCGCAAGAGCAAAGTTCTTAAGAGTGACACCTGTCTCATCAATCACGTCGTTATAAACAGCCTCCGCGACATAATCAAAAAACGACGTATCCCCGTTATGATCCTGTATCATTGCCTTAAGCGTATTGGTCCTGGCCATGACGCAGTCGATCGTGGTGACGATATGATCCGCTTCATTCTCGGCAATATAGCGATATCTCTCCATTTCGGAGTTCAGTTCATGCCTGAACAGATTGATATAGAACGTGCTTAACACAAGCGCACATACTGCTGCGACGATCGTAGAGAGGATGTTTTTCTTTTTCGAGGTATTCTTTTTCGTTTCATTGATCAAAGCTGTTTTCACTGCCACACCTTAAGCTATGCCGGCTCGTTATCCTTAAAGTTCAAGCAGACACTATTCTCATCAGCAAAAGCCTTATGATAAATCAATCATACTCTTTTCCAAGCGGCTTTCAATGTTTAGCCGCACTTTTTCAAGCGGGTTTTAGACGACTCTTATCTTCTCCATAAATACAAAAACAAGCTCATCATCGACTTCTCTCCGGTCGAAGATCCGATACCCTTTCTTCTGATACATCCGTATGTTGTCCTCGCTTCTGGTACTTGTAAACAATTCGAATCTTGAGGCTTCTCTGCCCTCGGGCTTCGCCCGAGGGAGCCCGTCGCGGCTTTGAGCGACTTCAGAGCTTCGCGCCAGCGAAGCTTCCTCTGAGTATCTCTCGATCTCAGACCGCAAAGCGCCTCCCAGGCCGCGTCCTCTGTAATCCGGATGGACCATCAGCTTCCCCAGATATGCCGTGCCGTCCTTTACATGGGAACGGACAGAACCTATGATCCTGTTATCCTCCGTTACCATTTTCAGGATCATTCCGATACGGAATTCTTCCTTCACTTCTTCGATCGTCTGCTTCAGCGGAGGTATGTCATCCGTCCCGAACAGTGCTGCCTCACTCTGATATGCCAGATACTGCAGCTTCAGGATCTCCCCGAGGTCTTCTTCACACGCACGGACGATCTTAAAATACCCTTCCCTGCTTCTTGAATAGAGTATCCTGCAATTGCCGCCGTCATCAAAAGACTCGATCTCATAGGAAAGCGGCCCGTCCTGATAGATCTTTTCATAGAGACGGCCAAGGTCCTCTGTTCTTCCTCTGACTTCGGTCCATCCTCCATCCGGAAGTATCACCGTGCAGTCCGCCCCTTCGATCATTCCGTCTGTAAGACCGATTACATACTCAATGGTATCTGCAGTCCAGTGATAACCCAGTCCGCGAAGAGTCGTACAGTGATACCTGCGTTCCGCTT
>CACZNY010000196.1 GCA_902782655.1 uncultured Lachnospiraceae bacterium | reverse complement strand
TGATGAGCAGGCTGAAGCCTCATTTCATCAATAATGTCCTGAACTCCATCTATGCCCTCTGCGACATCTCAGCTGAGCAGACAAAGGAGGCAATAGCGATGCTTTCAAGGTATCTGAGGGGAAGCCTCATAAATATGGAATCCGATCGTCTGATCTTCTTTGAAGAAGAGCTGGAGCATACGGAGAATTATCTGTCGATAGAAAAGATGAGATTTGGGGATCAGCTTGAGGTAATATATGATATCAGGGAAAAGAACTTCCTGATACCGGCGCTGACTCTCCAGACCATAGTGGAAAACGCGGTGCGTCATGGGGTGGAAAAGAAACCGGGGTACGGACGGATAACTATCAAAACCGCGGCAGAAAAGAAAGGCTATATCGTCACCGTGACAGACACCGGAGCAGGATTTGATGCTGATGCAAAGGATTACCTTTCAGGTATAGTGAGCGATGGGAGCGGAAGAAAGCATGTGGGACTCTACAGTACGGCTTACAGAGTAAAAAAACTTTGCGACGGTTCGCTTGCAGTGAGAAGCACTCCCGGTGAGGGAACCACTGTGATCATAAAACTTGGAGGTGCAAACCCTTGAGGATGCTTATCGTAGACAATGAGAAGCTTGCCCGTGAGAGCCTTGGCAGGACCATAGGATCCGCGGTACCTGAAGCCGAACTTCTGATCCTGGGTGATCCCGGGGAGGCTCTGGAAAAAGCGAAGGAATTCAAGCCCGATGTCGCTTTTCTTGACATCGAGATGCCCGGAATGAACGGACTGATCCTTGCCAGAAGGATAAAGGAGGAGATAGACCCCAAAACAAATATCATATTTACCACAGGCTTTAATGAATACATAGAGGAGGCCTTTACAAAGCTTCGGGCAAGCGGATATCTGATGAAGCCCGTTACAGCGGATATGGTGCTGACTGAGCTTGAAAATCTCCGGTATCCTGCTGAGCTTAAAGGGGATAAGAGGGTAAGGATCAGAGCCTTTGGAGCCTTCGAGGTCTTCATAGACGATATCCCCGCAGCCTTCCACTATACAAAGACAAAGGAGCTCTGCGCCTATCTTATTGATCACGGAGGACTCTGCCCCGTAGGGGAATTAAGGGATAAGCTATGGGAGGAATCGGAGGATCCCACGGATCATCGTTCCTATCTCCAGAATATGATAAACGATCTTACCACTTTGTTTGATGAGTATGGACTGAAGGATGTGATACTTAGAAAGTACGGCTTCATCGGCATAGACAGCACGAAGGTGGACTGCGATTACTATTTATACAGGCAGGGAAACCATGCCGCGATCAATGCTTTCCGCGGAGAGTATATGTCTCAGTATTCCTGGGCGGAGTTAACACTTGGAAAGCTGTACCGGGACAGTCATAAAGAGGGGGATGCATGACGGCGTGCACGTTACAATCCAGCGCATTGGCGATGCTGAATTGTAGCAACTAAATTGTTTTGGCATAAAAAAATATATATGGTATAATCACCAGAGAAAATGTGTGAAATACGGAATGGGTCATATATAAACCGGATGTTTATATATGAGAGATTTATGGATTAGTGCTTATGCCGGCAGATATCGAAGAGCTTATCGCGGAAAAACGCTATAACGAGCTGCGGCGGATTCTTATAGATCTGAATGAAGCCGATATTGCTTCTATCATGGAGGATGCTCCCAAAGAGGAGCGTCTCCGTATTTTCAGGCTTTTAAAAAAAGATATGGCGGCGGATGTTTTTTCATTCCTTCCTACGGACATCGGGCAGGAGCTGATAACTTCACTGACGGATGTGGAGGCGGCGAACGTCATAAACAACCTTATGGCGGATGACGCCGCGGATCTGATGGAGGAGATGCCCGCGAATGTGGTCAAGAGGCTTCTGGCCAATGCCACAGCGGAAACAAGGCGCGATATCAATCATCTGCTTAAATTCCCCGATGATTCCGCAGGCTCCATCATGACGGTGGAATATGTGGATCTGAAGGCAAACTGGACTATAGCGAAATGCATGGAGAGGATAAGGAGTATAGGTCTTGATTCCGAGACCATATATACCTGCTACATAATAGACGATAAGCGAAAGCTGATAGGAACTGCGGCTCTCAGATATCTCCTCATTGCAGATCCGGATACGACCATAGGCTCTATCATGAATGAGAATGTCATCGCGGTACATACTCTGGATGACCAGGAGGAGGTCGCGAAGCAGTTCCAGAAATACGACTTTAACTCCATGCCTGTGGTGGATCAGGAGGACAGGCTGGTAGGCATAATCACCGTAGACGATATCGTGGATATCATCCAGGAAGAGGCTACGGAGGATATCGAAAAGATGGCCGCTATCATGCCTGCCGACCAGCAGAAGCCTTATCTTCGGCAGACGGTCTTTGAGATATGGAAGAAGAGGATCATATGGCTGCTCTTCCTCATGGTGTCGGCTACATTTACAGGGATAATCATAACCCACTATGAGGACGCTCTGGGCGCCTATGTGGTACTGACTGCCTTCATACCGATGATAATGGATACTTCCGGAAATGCGGGAAGCCAGACCTCGGTCACGATAATCCGTGCGCTGTCGCTGGATGATATAGAATTTTCGGACTTTTTCAAGGTGGTTTGGAAGGAGATGCGGGTGGCGCTTCTCGCAGGACTTACTCTTGCGGCTGCCAATTTCGTGAAGCTGCAGATAGTGGACCGGGTGTCCATGCAGGTGGCTTTTGTCGTATGCGCGACCCTGATATCGACGGTTTTCGTGGCCAAGCTTATCGGAGCCATGCTCCCCATGGTTTCGAAGCGGGTGGGGCTCGATCCTGCCGTGATGGCATCGCCTTTTATCACGACTATTGTGGATGCAGTGGCGCTGCTTGTATACTTTACATTCGCCACTCATGTGCTTGGAATATGATCTTTTCGGCGCAGCAGGCTTTACCGGGGGTTTTGGTAATCTGCCGCCGGGAGATGGGTATAATGGAGAAGGTATGGGGATAAAAAGGAGCTTTGACAACCGCGCTGATATAATACAGGCTTTGGCAGCTACGGAAGGAGCCACCGAGGAGAACTTAAAGACTTTCAGTGAGAGCAAGTGGGATGCCGGTACCGGCACGTATTACTGTCACGGAAAGATGTTTTCAAAAATGTCAATTTTCCGTGCGAAGAATTATTTCGCGGATCAGGCCGCAAAGTATAATAAGATCGGTACATCTGAGGCAATAGAGATGGCGCAGATGTTTGACCTCGCATATGAGGCTATAGATGCCATAGAGCATCCGCCGGAGAGACAGTCAGGTGCTGAGCCCGGGAGTACAGAAAAACGGTAGTAAACGGAAACAGATGGAGAGCAGATGGTGACAAAAAGAGAAGATATCAGAAACGTAGCTATAATAGCGCATGTAGACCACGGAAAGACGACTCTCGTGGATGCGCTGCTCAGACAGAGCGGCGTCTTCAGGGAGAATCAGGAGGTGGTAGAGCGCGTCATGGATTCAAATGATCTTGAGCGTGAGCGCGGGATCACGATACTGTCCAAGAATACCTCGGTACAGTATAAGGGGGTAAGGATAAATATAATCGACACCCCGGGACATGCCGATTTCGGCGGCGAGGTGGAGCGGATACTCAAGATGGTGGACGGAGTAGTGCTTCTGGTGGATGCCTTCGAGGGCGTAATGCCCCAGACCAAGTTCGTACTGATGAAGGCACTGTCTCTGGAGCTTCCGGTGATAGCCTGTGTAAATAAGATAGACCGCGACGGGGCGAGACCGGACGAGGTGGTGGATGAGGTTCTGGAGCTTCTGATGGATCTCGGCGCATCGGACGAGCAGCTTGACTGTCCTTTCGTCTATACCTCAGCCAAGAACGGTACATCATCAATGGATGCCACGGCTCAGGGAAGCGATATGACAGCGCTTTTCGATACTATCGTGTCGTATATACCTGCTCCTGAGGGAGACAGTGATGCGCCGGTGCAGATACTTATCTCCACCATAGACTACAATGAGTATGTCGGGCGTATAGGCATAGGCAAGGTGGACAGCGGCACCGTGAAGCTGAATCAGGAAGCGGTGATAGTGAACCACCATGATACGGAACGCCGGGAGAGGGTGAAGATAAGCAAGCTCTATGAGTTTGAGGGGCTTAAGAAGGTGGATGTGGAAGAGGCTACCATAGGACAGATAGTCGCCATATCGGGGATAGCCGATATAAGGATCGGGGATACGCTCTGCTCCCCGGAAAAGCCAGAAGCCATACCTTTCCAGAAGATATCAGATCCTACGATATCCATGAACTTCATGGTGAACGACAGCCCGCTTGCGGGAAAAGAAGGAAAGTATGTCACCTCCAGGCATATAAAGGACAGACTGCTGAAGGAGCTTAATACTGACGTATCCCTGCGCGTGGAGGAGACGGAGTCCACGGATACCTTCAAGGTGTCGGGGCGCGGCGAGCTTCACCTGTCAGTCCTTATCGAGACTATGCGCCGTGAGGGCTATGAATTCGCTGTATCCAAGGCGGAGGTCATATATAAGAAGGACGAGAACGGAAAGACGCTGGAGCCGGTAGAGCTTGCCTATGTGGATGTGCCGGATGAGTTTACGGGTACAGTCATATCCTCGCTTTCAGAAAGGAAGGGTGAGCTTCTCAATATGAGCTCCATAGCGGGAGGATATACAAGGCTTGAGTTTAAGATACCCTCAAGAGGGCTGATAGGCTTCAGAGGGCCTTTCCTTACAGATACCAAGGGCAATGGCATAATCAATACGATATTTGACGGGTATGTGCCCTACCGGGGTGATATTGCCTACCGAAATACCGGCTCGCTCATAGCCTTTGAGGCCGGTGAAGCCGTACCCTACGGCCTTTTCAATGCACAGGAAAGAGGCGCTCTTTTCATAGGCCCCGGGACTCCGGTCTATTCCGGGATGGTGATAGGCTCCAATCCCAAGTCAGATGATATTGAGGTGAATGTGTGCAAGACGAAGCATCTTACGAATACCAGGACGTCCAGCTCGGATGAGGCCTTAAGGCTTGTGCCGCCTGTGCAGATGTCCCTGGAGCAGTGCCTTGATTTCATCGATAACGATGAGCTTCTGGAGGTGACTCCTGAATCTCTCCGCATCCGGAAGAAGATTCTTGATCCGACGCTCCGCAAGAGAGCGAATTTCGCGAAGAAGCAGTGATGCGTGAGAACAAGATGGGCGTGATGCCCGTTAAGAAGCTGATAGTGTCCATGTCGCTTCCGATGATGATATCCATGCTGGTACAGGCTCTGTACAATATTGTGGATTCGGTATTCGTGGCGAGACTGTCTGAGGAGGCCCTTACAGGAGTGACGCTTGCCTTCCCCATGCAGAATCTGATGTTTGCGGTAGTGGGAGGCACGGGGGTCGGCATCAATGCGATGCTGTCGAAGGCTCTTGGCGAGAAAATGTTTGATGAGTCAGACAGCGCTGCGGGAAACGGCATCGTGCTGAATGTGATCGCTGCTCTCATATTCATGGCAGCCTCCTTCATGGGGGCAGGAGGGGCTTTCATAAGCTCACAGACAAAGGATCCGGTGATCATAAGAGAGGGAACGACCTATCTCTCCATTGTCATGGTGCTTTCCATAGGCATGGCTTCCCAGGTCACGATGGAAAGAATCCTGCAGTCTACGGGACGTACCTTCTATACAATGATATCCCAGGCGCTGGGAGCTATAATCAATATAATCATGGATCCGATCATGATCTTCGGCCTCTTCGGATTCCCGAGGCTGGGAGTGGCCGGAGCGGCCTATGCTACCATAATCGGTCAGTCAATAGCCGCGAGTCTGGCTCTTTTCTTTAATCTCAGGAAAAATGCCGATATCCGTTTTTCATGGAGCATACTGAGGCTTAAGGCAGACACGGTGAAGCGCATATATTATGTGGGAGTGCCTTCCATACTGATGATAGCCATAGGCTCGGTCATGACATATCTTTTCAACCTTATCCTTGCAGCCTTTTCAAGCACTGCAGTGGCGGTATTCGGAGTTTATTTCAAGCTGCAGAGCTTCTTCTTCATGCCGGTCTTCGGTCTCAATAACGGGGTGATACCGGTGCTTGCGTATAATTACGGAGCGAGGAACAGGGAAAGGATACAGGAGGCCTTACGTTTTTCCATAATGCTGGCTTTCGGCATCATGTGCGTGGGAACAGCAGTATTTGAGCTGTTTCCGGACAAGCTTCTGACACTCTTCTCTGCTTCCGAGGACATGATGGGCATAGGAATCACTGCTCTCAGGAATATCGCCTGGCATTTCCCTGTGGCGGGGGTCTGCATTGCCATGGGATCCGTATTCCAGGCCTTTGGCAGGAGCTTTTATTCTCTTATAGTATCGCTGGGACGGCAGATCTTCGTCCTGATCCCCGTGGCATACGGGCTCAGTCTTACCGGGAATGTGGACAATGTATGGTGGGCTTTCATCTGCTCGGAGCTGGCGTCTTTTGTCATTACAACGTTTTTCTTCCGCAAGCTGAACAGGGAGGTTATCAAAACTCTTTAATTGATAGGAACGGCATTTTTATGGTAAAATTCTCTGTGGTGCGTTATGGAAAGAACGGCAGCCGGAGCTGACCGGTAAACATACAATAACGAGATATATCTAAGGAGGCAGTTATGGCAATATTCAAGGGTTCAGGAGTAGCGATAGTTACGCCTTTCAAACCGGACGGAGAGGTTAATTATGAGGAGTTTGCAAGGCAGATAGACTTTCAGGTGAATAACGGCACCGATGCGATCATCGTCTGCGGGACCACCGGCGAGTCGGCGTGTCTTTCCGAAGAAGAGCATATCAGGGTCGTTGATTTCTGTATCAAGCATGTAAACCACAGGGTGCCTGTGGTGGCAGGATCCGGAAGCAACTGCACGGATACGGCAGTGTATCTTTCGCAGGAGGCTGAAAAAGCCGGAGCAGACGGCCTGCTGGTCGTGACGCCTTACTACAATAAAGCGACTCAGAAGGGGCTTATCGACCATTTCACTATCATAGCAAATTCCGTGCATATTCCGATCATACTCTACAGTGTAAAGAGCAGGACCGGGCTCAACATCAATCCCGAGACCGCCGCGTACCTGGCAAAGAATGTGCCGAATATAACAGCTATCAAGGAGGCATCCGGGGATATAGCCCAGGTGGCCAGGATAATGGCTATGGCAGAGGGAAATCTGGATGTATATTCAGGCAACGACAATGAGGTCGTGCCCATAATGTCGCTGGGAGGCATCGGCGTGATATCGGTGGCTGCTAACGTGGCACCCAGCTATATGCATAATATGTGCCTTAATTATCTTAACGGGGATGTGGCAGAGGCCAGAAGGATGCAGCTCAAGCTCATCGATCTGGTGGATGCGCTTTTCTGCGAGGTGAATCCCATACCCGTGAAGCATGCGATGAACATAATGGGCATGAATGCCGGACCCATGAGGAGGCCGCTGTCTCCGATGGAGCCTGAGAATATCGAAAAGCTTAAGGCTGCAATGCGCAGGTTCGGATTGATACAGTAAGGAGCGGCGTATGGTAAGTATTATCATGAGCGGCTGCAACGGTCATATGGGGCAGGTGATAACACGGATCGTGGGAGAACGGGACGACTGTGAGATCGTCGCAGGCATAGATAAGTTTCACGGTATTGAAAATACCTATCCCGTTTATGATGAAATAAGCGAATGCAAAGAGGAGGCCGACGCGGTCATTGATTTCTCGGCACCGGCAGCTCTTGGAGGGCTTCTGGAATATGGCAGGAGGACAAAGACAGCTCTGATACTTTGCACGACAGGGTATAGTGATGCTGATAAGAGTGCCATCGAAGAGGCGTCAAAGGAGATCGCGATCCTCCGTTCCGCAAATATGTCTTTGGGCGTGAACGTACTGGCAAAGCTTATAACCGAGGCTGTAAAGCAGCTTGCTCCCGCAGGATTTGATATAGAGATAGTGGAGAAGCATCATAAGCTTAAGAAGGATGCTCCTTCGGGAACGGCACTGTATCTTGCGGATGCCGCGAATGCAGGGGCTGATAATAAATACAGATATGTCTTTGACAGGTCGCAGAGATCTGAAAAGAGGCCTGAAGACGAGATAGGGATATCTGCCGTCAGGGGCGGTAATATCCCCGGCGACCATGATGTGATTTTTGCCGGAGAGGATGAAGTGATCACGTTCTCACATAAGGCTTACAGCAAGGCTGTCTTCGGCAAGGGAGCTGTGATGGCTGCTCTTCATATGAAGGGGCGGGCTCCCGGACTTTATGACATGAATTCAGTGCTTTTCTGAGCAGGGGGCTGACAGGGTATGAGATTCCGCCCCTGCATAGATATACATCACGGACGGGTGAAACAGATAGTAGGCGGAAGCCTCAGGGATGCCGCCGGAGGTCTTGGGAAGGCGGAAGCTGATCTTAAGGAGAATTTCGTATCAGACAGGGAGGCCTCCTTCTACGCCGCTCTATACAGGGATATGGCTCTTGCGGGCGGTCATGTGATAATGCTTGATCACAGGGACTCCGAATATTATGAAGCCACCAGGAAGCAGGCGCTTGAAGCCCTCAGGAGGTATCCGGGCGGGTTAATGGCAGGCGGAGGAATAGATCCGGACAACTCGGGTGAGTATCTTGATGCAGGCGCGAGTCATGTGATCGTGACCTCCTATGTATTCAAAAACGGACAGGTGGATTTTGATGCGCTTGACAGGATGCGCGATGCAGCGGGCTCTGACAGGCTCTGCCTGGATCTCTCATGCAGAAAGAGAGGAGGCGATTACTATATAGTGACCGACAGATGGCAGAAATTCACGGATGTGAAGCTCTCGGCTGAGGTTATGGAGCTTTTTGCCGGATATGCCGCAGAGTTTCTGGTTCATGCAGTGGACAGCGAGGGCAGGCAGCAGGGGATAGATGAGGCTGTGATCTCAGTACTTAAGGAGTCGCCGGTTCCGGTGACATATGCGGGCGGAGTGGGAAGCCTTGATGATATAAGGCGGATAAAAAGCCTGGGAGAAGACAGAATAGATGTGACTGTCGGCTCAGCGCTTGATATTTTCGGTGGGAGTATAGGCATAGAGGAGATACTTGCATGCATATCGTGATGGTGATAGACGACAGCCCTACGGATCTTCTTGTGGCGGAGAGAGCGCTGGAGGGTTCCTACAGGGTCATGACGGAGCAGAATGGCAGGCATGCGCTTGATTACATGAAAAAGGTTACGAGGCTGCCTTCTCTTGTGATACTTGACATCGATATGAAGGCGATAAACGGCTTCGAGCTCTTCTCCAAGATGATGGCTGAACAGAAGCTCAAGGAGATACCGGTAATCTTCGTTTCGGGGAGCAATGATGTCTCCACAGAGCTTGAGGCTTACCAGCTCGGCGCGGTGGACTATGTGGTGAAGCCTTTTGTATCGGAGATACTTAAGAAAAAGGTGGGGCTGCATATCGGCATAGCCGAGGATAAGGCAAAGATAGCCGAGCAGAACCAGATCCTGCAGGATTATAACCTGCAGCTCCAGGAATACAATAATGAGCTTCAGGGTAAGGCATCGGAAGCCCTGAGGAAGGTCGGAAACCTGGAATATTTCATTGTCGAGATGATAGCGGATCTCATCACTAAGAAGGACGGCTTCACAGGCACCCATTGCAAGAAGGTGTCGAGATACATGGAGATCCTTCTGAAGAAGATGATGCGTGACGGTAATGCCATATATCCCATCAAGGACATGAATCTCATACTGATGTCCAGCCAGCTCATAGATATGGGGAAGATAGGGCTTCCTGACAGCATTATACAGAAGGAAGGCAAGTATACCCCTGATGAGTTTGATACGATGAAGCAGCATACTCTTTATGCCGCGGATTCGATACAGAAGTTTTCACATCTTTTGCCAAATTCACCTTTTATCACCTACATGTACCAGATGACAAGATCTCATCATGAGCAGTGGTGCGGCAGGGGATATCCTGACGGTCTCAGAGGAAACGAGATACCGCAGATAGCGCGCATTGTTTCGGTGTGTGATGTGTACGACGCGCTTGTGTCAAAGAGAAGCTATAAGCAGGCTGTCACCCATGAGCAGGCGTGCGCTATCATCAATCAGGCCGCGGGAGTGCAGTTTGACCCCAGCGTGGTGGCTGCGTTTAATACGGTCCAGGGGGAATTCAGAGAGCTTTATGTGAGTACCGGCGGCGCCGGCTGAGGAAGGACTACAACCGGCACAACCCCTATATAATGATACAAACGCCAAAAGTCTAAATGGCGTTTGAACTTGTTCAAAAAGCCATTTGACTTTGGGCGTTCGTTGTATCAAAACAGTGATTCA
>CACZNY010000195.1 GCA_902782655.1 uncultured Lachnospiraceae bacterium | reverse complement strand
TCATAGATATCCATGACCTGCTCGACTTCATCAACAATGATGCCGATGGCTGCCTGGGGATCGACCTTCACGATTATTATCCTGGTATTTCCGGTATAATCCACCTCCGGCATATCAAATTTCACCCTGAGGCTCATTACAGGAATGACCTCGCCTCGAAGATTTATGACTCCTTTAAAGAAATTCTGGACATTGGGCACCCTTCTTATGGACGGAACCCTTACTATATTATCGATATAGTTTATATCTATGCCGTAATGCTCTATGCCGAGATTTACTACTATGTACTGGGTAGCCTTGTCCTCTACGTATTTTTCTAATTCTTCCATTATCTATCCCTCCTGGTCGTCAGATAAGCGCGTTAGCGTCTATGATAAGAGCGACTTCTCCGTCTCCGAGGATAGTAGCTCCGCTTATTATCCGGTCGTTATTTATATACTTGCCGAGAGACTTGATGACTATCTCCTGCTGTCCTATAAGCTCATCCACCACGAGGCCGGCAAGGGAATCGCCCTTCTTGGCGATAACTACTATCATGTCGTCGCCTGCCTTGGAGCTTTCAAAGCCAAGTATCTCCGAAAGCCGTACAATGGGGATAACGGTTCCGCGAAGCTGTATGACCTCCTTGCCCTGGACAAGCTTAAGATCCGATGAAGGGATATTCTCGATAGTCGTGATCGAATCAAGCGAGATGGCATATTTCTCATCCCCGATGATGACCATGAGAGCCTGTATGATGGCAAGCGTCAGAGGAAGCCTTATGATCCAGGTGCTGCCCTCGCCAAGCTTTGTCTTGACGGAAACGTCGCCGCCCAAAGACTCGATATTGCTCTTGACCACATCGAGGCCCACGCCTCTTCCGGAAATATCCGTGACCTTCTTCGCCATGGAAAATCCGGGATCGAAAAGATAATCAATAACTTCCTTATCCGTAAACTGCGCTGCCGTATCCTCTGATGCAAGTCCGCGCTCGACGATCTTGCTTCTTACAGCCTCCACATCTATACCCTTACCGTCATCACCTACCTCTATGACGACAGAGTTTCCGTCCTGGAATGCATTGAGGAAAATTGTACCCTGCTCGGGCTTCCCGCTGGCTGCTCTTTCATCTGGATGCTCAAGGCCGTGATCCGCGCTGTTTCTGATAAGATGCATCAGAGGATCGCCGATCTCGTCCACCACTGTCCTGTCAAGCTCTGTCTCCTCACCGGTGATGGTAAGCTGCATCTTCTTGTCAAGCTTTTTCTCAAGGTCGCGCACCATACGGGGGAATTTCTGGACTGCACTCTCGATAGGCACCATCCTTACCTTCATGACTGCCTCATGGAGATTGGTGGTTACGCTTTCGAGATATTCAACCTGCTCATTGAGAGCCTGAGTGGAGGAATCACTGCTGTCCGCTGCTGAAACTATGGTATTCTTTGCTATGATAAGCTCGGAAACCAGATTCATAAGCGAATCAAGCTTTTCAATATCGACCCTGATGGTCTTTGAGATGACCGGCTTTTTGGCTGTTGCGGGAGACTTTGCTGCCTGCGCCTGCTTTGAAGCGGGGGCAGTATCCTTCTTGACTGCAGGAGCTGTCTCTTCCTTAGCTGCAGGAGCGGCTTCCTCCTTCTGCTCCTCTGCCGCAGGCGCGGCCTCCGCAGGAGCCTCTCCCTTGGCGGCGGCTGATCCTGAGCCTATGGAATCAATGTCTCCCTCGGCAAATTCCTCACCTACCACATCCGCTATCTCCGATACGGCAAGCATGGCTTCTCTTGCCTTATCTATATCCTCATCGCAGATGGTATAGAGGCTGAAGGAAAACTCGAATTTTTCATCTTCAATATCCTGAGTGGAGGGATCGGTCGCGACGATATCGCCCATATCCTCCAGTGCCTTGATGACAAGAAAGGCTCTCGCGGCCTTAAGAAGGCAGGATTCCTCGATAAAAACGGTAAAGCCGAAGGCATGCTTTCCTCCTGCCACAGCGTCCTTCATAACATCCTTGGCCGAATCATCAAGCTTCATGCTCCTGTATAAGGCCCTGGAATCATCAGCGCCTGAAGCTTTTGCAGGAGCTGCAGCTGCCGGAGCGGCCGCATCGGCCTTTTTCTCCTCTTTTGCAGGAGCAGCGTCACCCTTGCCGGTAGCTGCATTCCTGATGCGGTTTATCTCATTGATGATGTTTTCATTATCTTCTTCGCCCTCGTCGGTGGACTCCTGTATGGAATTTACATATCCCTCGATGGCGTCCAGCGCCTGGAAAAGGACATCCATCAGCTCACCGGTGACTGTCATCGAGCCGGCTCTTACATCGGAGAAGCAGTCCTCCATATCATGTGTAAGGTGCTGCAGCCTCTTGTACCCCATGGTGCCCGCCATTCCCTTAAGGGAGTGCGCCGCTCTGAAAATCTCATTGATAGCATCCTGATTCTCAGGCTCCTGCTCCAAGGTCATCATCTGATCCGACAGGACTTGGATATGCTCCCTGGCTTCATCCAGGAAAATACCTAGATACTGACTAACATCCATTTGAAACCCTCCTTCTCATGCAGACGCAGCTGCATATTGTACTTTATCTCGTACCTATTTCTTTTGTGATGGCAGCAGCGATCTTGTCCAGAGGAAGCACCTCGTTCACCAGACCTGTCTGAGCAATAGCCTTTGGCATTCCGTAGACCGCGCAGGTGGCTTCATCCTGAGATATGATATGCAGCTTCTTACCCTTTACGAGATTCTTTATCCCTTCGGTACCGTCCATCCCCATGCCCGTGAGCACGACACAGCATACTCCGGCATAATCGGTATCAAGGAGAGACTCGTACATATAGTTTGCACAGGGCTTGACCCCCTCCCTGTGAGGCTCGTCGGTGAAATAGATCCTTACATGGGGGCCGGATTTGGCTACCTTCATATGCTTGCCTCCGGGAGCTATATATACCTTCCCCTTCTCAAGCAAATCCCCGTCCTCTGCCTCCTTGACGCTTATGGGACCCAGAGAATCAAGCCTTTCGGCCAGGGATTTGGTGAATCCGGGCGGCATATGCTGTACGAGTATTACCGGAGCGTTCAGGTTTTTAGGTAATTTGGGAATCACGGAATGTAACGCCTTGGGACCGCCTGTAGAGCTTGCTATGGCGACGATCTTCTCACCGATAATGCTCTCGCGAGCTCTCGTCGTGACGGCTGCGGCCTTCGGCTGCGGTCTTAAGGTAGCTGCACCTATCCTTGTGGTGACTCCTATGCGCGGCGCTGCCCCCGCATGAGCCACTACCTCCAGGATCTTTAAGAACTGCTGGGCAAAGTCCTCACCGGAGGTCTCTCTGTACTTATCAGGCTTTTTGATAAAGTCGACAGCACCGAGATCCAGAGCCTCTATGGTCTGGGATGTCCCCTCACCGGTAGTGGTGGAGAACATCATGACCCTCTCCTTAAGCCCCTCTTTCTTGATCTGCCTTAAGAACTCAAGACCGTCCATGACGGGCATATACACGTCAAGGACTATGGCGTCATATTTATTCTTTCTTACCTTCTCCAGAGCTTCCTCGCCGTTACGGCAAGTATCCGGCATATCATATCTGCCATCCTTATTGATTATATCACAGGCTAGCTTTCTCATGAGTGCAGAATCATCTACAACCAGGATTTTTTTACCCATTTTTACCTCCGAAACCTGCTTCAGGTCTTATTTTTCCTCGATTCCACTGGCTTTACGCCGTATTTTCCGCTCTTCCTCGAATATGTATCTTATGATTCCTTCCCTGTCCCTGTCCTTGATGTTCACGAACTGGACATGGTTTTTGTATTCACCGTTTCTTCCCTCTATCTGATCAGAGAGGATTATCTTGCCTATGACTGAGAATTCAGTCTGTTTGCCGTTGAGATTGAGCGAGAATACAAAAAGTATCTTGGATTCCCTCTCAAACTGCTTGTCAGAGATGAACTTGGCTCCTCCTCCGCTGATATCCACTATCACACCGTCCTCAAGAGTAAGGTCGGTATTTACGAACCTGACATCATTGCCGCCTATCTCTTCAAGCTCCTGAAGCTCCTTGTCCCCGACCTCTCTGCATTTCATGTTTAAGATGCAGTTCAGCCGGTAGTATTCTCTTCTCTGGAACTTGCGCAGCGGAGAGGTAAGCTCCATTGTGAGCACATACATATTATTGGATTTGTACCGGTCGGTGATGCGCGCATAGCACTGATACAAACCCTTTCCTGAATAAAAGCAGAGATCGTAATCGTCTCCAACCTCAAGAAGGACGATATGACCGTCCACAAAGGGCATGTTGACCTTTATCTCATCCTCGGACAAAACGTCATACACCCTGGTGGAATAAGTCTTCCTCTCGATTATGCCGGCCTTTGTTATCTTCTGTTCACTTTTTACTTCGGTCAGATCCACCTTATCGCCGGGGATCACATGATCTGTTAACATACGCCTCCTCAATACATGAGCATGATCTTCTTTCCTTTGGGTATCCTTCTCCTCAGCGCCGAAGCGCACTCCCTCTATTGTAAAGAAAATGCATTTTTGTTTTCAAGCTTTAATTATATCTGCCTCTTATCATATTTGCAAAAAATCCGGCCATTCCCGATCTGAAGCCCTGCTTCTCATGCGGGATATCCATAAGCGTCTTTGCTATATCGTCAAAGGCTCTGGCAGATCTGGCATTCATGTTTGATATGCAGACCGGACTCTGCTGCATCACGGCCTTTGAAAGCTCTGCATCCTCGGGTATGGCTCCGAGATAGGACATATCAAGATGGAGATATCTCTGCACAACGGCGTTGAGCTTTTTATAAAGGATCTCTCCCTCCTTCGAATCCGAAACCTTGTTTGAAATGACCTTTATCTGGGTGGTCTCGGCCTTGAATCTGGGATTCCGCTTCAAAGCCTTGAGCAGGGAATACGAATCCGTTATGGAGGTGGGCTCCGGGGTGGTGACAAGCAGTATCTCTCCTGAAGCTACGAGAAACTCTATGACGGAATTTGATATGCCGGCTCCCGTATCGATTATTATGATATCAGAGATACTGTCGAGGTCTGAGAGCTGGGTCACGAGATAATTGATATAATCCTGTCCCAGATTTGAAAGACCCGCTATGCCGCTTCCTCCCGATATGAAGCCGATATCCATGGGTCCCCAGGTTATGACATCCCTGATGCTCTTGCCCTGGTAGATAAGATCCGCAAGATTGTTCTTCGGTACCGTGCCGAACATTACCTCGATATTTGCAAGACCGAAATCCGCATCGAAGATAATGACCCTCTGTGCCATCTTCTTAAACTGTACAGCAAGATTTATGGAGACGTTTGACTTGCCCACACCTCCCTTGCCGCTGGTCACGGTGATCACTCTGGCCGCGTGTACCGGAGCTACCTGGTTCTGTTTTATTATGCTTCTTAATCTGGTCGCCTGATCCATATCAACCTCCAAGTATGGATCTTACGATGCTCTGAGGATTAAATGACTCGATGTCATCCGGTACATCCTGCCCGTCAGTCACATAGGAGATCTCGGTTCCCGTGTAGCATCTTATATTATATATATTGCCGAAAGTCGATGTCTCATCAAGCTTGGTGAATACAAGATTGTAATCATCTATCTCCTTGTATATGTCGCAGATGGAGAGCAGATCCCTGTATTTCGTGGTGACAGAAAGCACAAGATAGGTCTCTATGTCCGTGACCTCCTTGGCTGCATCGAGTACATGCTTCATCTCCTCCCGCTTTTCCACATCCTTCGGGGAGTAACCTGCGGTATCCACAAAGACAAAATCGACATCCTTAAACTCCTCAAGGGAATCCTTGAGGTCATCAGCGGTATAGACCACCCTGAAGGGCACATCCATTATCTCGGCATAGGTCCTGAGCTGCTCCGCAGCCTTTATCCTGTAGGTATCGGAGGTCACGAGAGCCACCTTCTTTTTCTGGTTCACCGAAAAATCGGAAGCAAGCTTTGCTATGGTCGTTGTCTTACCGACTCCGGTGGGACCTATGAAGACCACTACCTTAGCTCCCTCCTTTGCCGCCTGTATCCCGTCGCTCACGCCGAATTTGAGTATCAGCTTCTGGTATATATTGGAAAGCAGATAATCTATGGTGACTCCGGGCTTGGAAAGCTTTTCTATCTCCTCCACCAGGTCATTGGCATACTTCTCATCGACTTCATTATTGATAAGAGTGGTATAGATAAGCTTGATAAAGCTCATTATCTCCTTGTTTCCGCTGTTCTTGCCATCGGAAGGTTTTTTTGAGGAGTCCTGCTCCATCACGGATTTAAGCTGCTGCTCTATGAGCACCTGCAGATTATCTATCTTATCCGTGCTCCTTCTTTTGGGCGTATCCTCACCGCCGGTCTCCTGCTTCGGATGAAGCTTTTCATATTCTTCATCGGTAAGGACATCCTTGTATTTTGAGATCTTGCTCTGGGATGCCGTCT
>CACZNY010000194.1 GCA_902782655.1 uncultured Lachnospiraceae bacterium | reverse complement strand
TTTACCGTCTTGGGTGCGCCTTGGCGTATACCTCTCTTATATGATTATGGCTTAGCGTAGCATATATCTGAGTAGTAGAAATATCAGAATGTCCGAGCATCTCCTGCACGGATCTTAGATCAGCCCCGTTCTCCACAAGATGCGCCGCAAAGCTGTGCCTTAAGGTATGCGGCGTGATATCCATCTCGATGCCGGCCTTCTTTGTATAATATTTGATAAGCTTCCAGAAGCCCTGCCTGCTCATTGGCTCACCGGACATATTTACAAATAAGGTCTTCTCGTCATTATTGGCGATAAGGGCTCCCCTTGAATGCTCCATATAATTCCTTATCGCATTCCTCGCCTCTATGCCGAAAGGAATGACCCTGTCCTTATGAGGATCATGGCAGTCCACGTAATTCATCTGAAGATTGACGTCGTCCACCTTCAAAGTGATAAGCTCGGTAACTCGCATGCCGGTGGCATAAAGAAGCTCCAGCATGGCCTTGTCCCTTATCTCCTTGGGAGTATCACCCGAAGGCTGGTTGAGAAGCCGGATGACCTCGTCCATGGTCATTATCTGAGGCAGCTTCTTCTCTATCTTCGGAGCCTTAAGCCCCTCGGTAGGATTGGAGCTAATCACTCCCTCCTTCTCAAGATAGGAATAAAAAGCCCTCATTGACGCAATGGCGCGCGAAACAGAGGCGGGTGCCGCCTTTCCCTCTTCGCTGTTTTCAATATAATCCCTGAGTATCTCTGATGTAACTGCTGACGGATCGTCGATTCCCTGCTTCTTAAGGAAAACAACCATCTTTTTCAGATCTCTTCTGTAAGAAAGCTCAGTATTCTTCGAAGTCTTTTTAATATTATGTAAATAACTTATGAACGCTTCGATACGGTCTTCCATATTCCCAATAGTTCCCTCTCCATTAGCGGTTTCGCGCAAAATGCGCTAACCACTCACAACATTATAATTGCTTGAACATGGAAAAGCAAACCGATTTTTGGGGATAAAACGGGCATGATCCACCACTTTGAATAAAAAATCACAACATGTTGTGACCCATCGCAAATGACCGTCCGACATGTTGTGAAAAAAAAATTTTAAACAAATAAAATATGATTTATGTTAAGTATTTACGGTAATATGCCATAATTGAAGCAATGGTCTTTGAATCCTGTATCCGGCCCTCATAGATCATATCCACAAGCTCCTCAATATCATAAGGAACCACCTCGATGAACTCATCGGGATCCAGATGCTGCTCTGTCTTCCTAAGCCCCCGCGCCACATAGACCTCAATGATCTCATTGCAGTAGGCGATGGCCGTAGCTATGGTGATGAGATGCTGAAGCTGCTCATCGGTGGTATAGCCGGTCTCCTCTTCAAGCTCCCGCTTCGCGGCGATCTCAAAGGGCTCGTCTGCTCCGTCCCTGCCTCCTGCCGGTATCTCTACCGTATTCCTGTCTATGGCGTACCTGTACTGATGCACCATAAGGATCCTTCCGTCGGGAAGCACGGGCACCACAGCCGCAGCTCCCTTGTGCACACAGGCTATGTACTCTTCTACCTTGCCGTCGGGAAGCTCCACCTGATCCTTGCAGTATTCAAAGATCACATTCTTATCCACGACCTTCCTGGACAGCTGTTTGAAACTCTTAAGCATCGGCCCGTCCTATCTGTTCTTATCGTATATTATCTTAAGTCCCCTGAGCATCAGATCAGGATCCGTAATGATCTCATGATCGCAGTGCGGGGTAATGACCGATGCCAGGCCTCCGGTAGCGACGATCTTCGCAGGATATCCAAGCTCACTGATAAACCTGTCTATCATGCCGTCTATGCGCGAAGCCTCACCGTAGATGATACCGCTCTTAATGGCATCCATGGTATTGGAAGCTATCTGCTTCCTGGGCGCTCCCAGTGAAACCCTCGGAAGCAGTGATGTGCCCGATGCCAGAGCATCGACAGAGACATTAAGTCCCGGGAAGATCGCTCCTCCTATGTAGACATCCTCCCTGTCTATGACTGTCATGGTGGTAGCCGTACCCATATCGATGACTATGGCAGGCGTACCGTATATCTTCATGGCAGCCACCGAGTCTACCACAAGATCCGCGCCAAGAGTTGCCGGATCGTCAAGATGTATATTGAGTCCCGTCTTGATTCCGGAGCCCACTACCATGGGCTCACAGTCAAAAAGCTTCCTCAGTGCTGATTTCAGGATATGGGTAAGGGAAGGAACAACGCTTGCGATTATCGCTCCCTCCACCTCCTTTACCTGTATCTTATGGATCTCGAGTATGCTTTTTATCATCATGGCATACTCAAAATCCGTCTTTTTAAGATCCGTGGAAAACCTTTCGGTGAAGATTATCATCTCGTCTTCATCGAGACAGCCTGCCACCACATTGGTATTGCCCATGTCAAGCGCAAGTATCATCAGCTTTCACTCCTTCTTAATGCTGTGATGACTCTTACTATCACAGGCACAAGTATAAGATCTATGATGAGCTCCACCAGGAAATTGATGCCGACAAGGCCTACGACCACATAGGCAAAAGCATTTTCAAAGCCCGCGGCCTGCCCCCAGGATGAGATCAGATCATAGAAGAATAAGATCACTCCTATGCAGAATATCCCGGTATTGACCACCGGAGCCGTGATCGCTGCAAGAGCCACTGCCACTGTCATCCCGTTCTTTGAAAGCTTATCCACCACTATGCCTGACAAAAAGCCCGCCAGGGTTCCCTTCAGAAGGACAATCAGCACTGTAGCCACTGCATTCTGTGAAAACATTATGGCTCCGCCGGCATCGGCTCCCGATACCACGGACACAAGCACTATCACGGAAAACACGAATCCAAGGATCGCTCCCGTGAGCGGCCCGAAAAGTATCGCCCCTATTATGATGGGAACAAGGGAAAGGGTCGGTGTAAAAGGACCTATGCGTATACCGCTCCCTATAGTCTGCAGTACGATAACCAAAGCCACGAGAACCGCAGTGCCGACAAGCCTCTGCGTTTTAGAATACTTCTTTTTCATTTTTTCACCTCCGCTGACATTCCCGGATAAGGGATACATCGCTATTCTTGTTTCTGCATGAAATATAGCATTTTTGTATACATTTGTCCACATGGTTTTTTCATATTTATAAAGCGTTCCGTATGATATCTGTGTTATAATTGATAAAGCATGAGATCTATCGCCAGAATAAAATGTCCGGCAGCGGTACTTATCTGTTTTCTCCTTGCAGCGGCTCTCATACCGCCTTTTCATTTGCATGCCCAGGAAAAAGACAGGACAGTGCGTGTCGGATGGTATGATTCCCCCTTTAATAATATAGATGAGGCAGGACGGCGCTCCGGCTATGCCTATGAATACCAGATGAAGATAGCCGCTTACTCAGGCTGGGATTACGACTATGTAAAAGGAAGCTGGACCGATCTCATGCAGATGCTCGTCGATGGCGATATCGATCTCATGAGTGATGTCTCCTATACCGAAGAGCGGGCGGAGAAAATGCTTTTCTCGGAGCTTCCCATGGGCACCGAGGAATACAATATCTTTGTAGCCCCCGGAAATACCGTGATATCCCCTTCCGACTTCTCCACCCTGAACGGAAAGAAGATCGGGGTGAACAGGGGCAGCATACAGGCCGGGCTTTATGGAGAATGGGCTGCCAAAAATCAGGTAAAGGCAGAGCTCATTGAGCTTAATACGACTGAGGTCGAAGCGTTGAGAATGCTGGAATCCGGAGAGCTTGACGCCTATATCACGCTTAATGCCTACGGTGATCCCAAGCATCTTATACCCATATGCAAGATCGGCTCCTCTGATTTCTACTTTGCGGTGAATAAAGACCATCCGGAGCTTCTTGAGGAGCTCAATGATGCCATGAACCGCATTCAGGATGAGAATCCCTACTACAACCAGCTTATGTTTGAAAAACATGTACAGCGCTTCGGAGCAAATGCCTTCCTCACCGATAAGGAGCTATCCTATCTTGAATCTCACGGACCCATCCGGGTGGGATATCAGGATCATTATCTCGCCTTCTGTGCTGAAGACGAGGAAACCGGTGAGCTTAA
>CACZNY010000193.1 GCA_902782655.1 uncultured Lachnospiraceae bacterium | reverse complement strand
TATGCTCCTGTATTAATCTATTTCAACCCACTCATAGCCAAGATAGGTTGTAAACGCCTCTTTTAAGACATCCTTCATATGACCGACTCCGATTGATGTATGATGCTTAAATCCTCCTCTTGCAAGCCTGATCATCTTGTTCTGCATATCAGGTATCTCACAAACACCGCCGCATCCGAAGAAGCCTTCTTCGATCACATCATCTGTGAACTTAGCCTCTGAAGCATAAACAATGATCCTGCCATCCTTTGTCTGGCAATTAGAGATCGTTATATCGTTCGGAGCGATCCTTCCTTCGCAGGTCCCGCAGCCCGAACCGGCATCTGTCTTGTCGAACATCTTATGGCTTGTTACTACACCCTTGGTGGTCATGAGCGAATTCGGAACCGGTCCGCAATGGAAAAGGATAACCTTGTTCTCATCATCACCGTAGTTATTGTTCCAGTCAAGAACAGTTGTCGGTGTCTCTGAAGCAAGTGCCATTGCCCTCATTGTGATCGCTGAACACATATCGATCTCACAGGAAGCCGTAATGCCTCTGTCATTAAGCTCTGAGAGAAGTACACACGGACAGACTCTCAATATTTCTTCCATCTCATTCCAGCAGCGAAGTGCGATCGCATCCAAGTGATAGCTTTCAATATATTCATCAATGACCACAGCGATCTTGGAGAGAGTATTCTTCTTATCCTCAGAAACCTTTGAAAAATCCGTGTATGACTCAAGGGAAGCCTTCTTAGCCTCAACCTTCTTATCATCGTCTGCAAGCTTTCCTACCTTGAATACAAGCTCGGAAAGATCAAATGACTCTACATTGATACCATATTTCTGCAGTGCTATTTCATCAAACCTGACTGTTTTGAAGGCTGTTGTCCGCGCACCGATACAACCGATGCTGCAGCGCTTCATGCCATTTACCACTCTGCAGATTGCAGCGAAGTCTCTCAAATTTTCCCGGAATTTCCCGGAAAGCGGGTGTACCACGTGTGGCTTTAAAACCGTGAAAGGCACGTTATACTGTGTAAATACATCAGTTACCGAGAACTTTCCGCAGAAGGCATCTCTTCTGTGAGCAAAATCCATCTTGCCGATCTCATCAGGATATGCCTGCATAAGGATCGGAACACCTGCATCCTGAAGTGCGGTGATCGCACCATTCTCATCCGCGAAAATCGGCATTGAAAAAATAACTCCGTCATATTCTCCGTCATGCTCCTTAAGCCACTTCGCATAGAGCCTTCCCTCATCTCTTGTCTCTATTCCTCCAAATCTGGTGAGCTCCGCATCCATTGCGATGTAATTATAACCGGCCTCCGTAACCGCCTTGACCATATCCTCTCTGGCGCCGTAAATAAGTTCACCCGGCATAAAGCCTCTGTTACAAAAAGCAAGCGCAAATGTCATATCCTTTTTTTCCATTGTTCTTTACCTCTTCCTTTGAAAGCTCACTCAATTCCTGCAAAAACCTTCATGGCAGACTTTACATTTTCCTTCATGGCCTTACGGGCCGCCATAAAGATCGATGAGAAAAACACCGGCTCCCCCTCCTTAAGGCCATTCAGGTAGTCAACCACGGCTGTTCCGCCGGCTTTATCCATGTATGTAAAATAATTGATCTTTCTGACGCCTGACTCAACTGCCTTATGATAATCCTCCGCGCTCACACCTGAACCGCCATGCATAACAACCGGGATGTTACCGGTCTTTTTTCGGACGTTTCTTACAACATCAAAATCCAGCCTGGGCTCGGTAAGGTATATACCGTGGGTGGTTCCGAATGAACAGGCCAAAGCATCAATTTTCGTCTCAGCAACAAACCTGGCTGCAAGCTCCGGATCCGTGTAGATCTTTGTGTCATCATCTGCGCCGGCGCCATCATTTCCCGTACCTGATTCCCGCCTGCCCATTGAACCAAGTTCAGCCTCCACTGATGCCCCATACTTACCTGCCATCTCCACAGCCTTTTTTGTATTCTCAAGGTTCTCCTCATAGGGAAATACCGAACCATCATACATAATTCCCGTAAAACCGATCTCCAGTGCCGTCTGTAAATAGTCAAGCGTCTCACCATGATCAAGGTGCACACATACAGGAACGGCTGCCTTCTTTGCCATCTCTACCATGATCGGTCCTATTGTAGCAAGGGGGATCCAGGGTTCATGACACTGGGCAAATTGAATGATGATCGGAAGATTAAGCTCCTCTGCCGCTTCAAGTTCAGCCTCGACAGCCTCCAGACAAGACGCATTGAAAGACCCGACAGCAATGTTCCTCTCCTCAGCAGTAGCCATTATTTCTTTTAACGTAACCAGCATTTTTTTACCTCCTCTAAGCACGGGAAATCCTTGCCTCACTTTCAGGTTGCTGCTTAAGGATATGACATTTATGGAAATATAGATAGGCAATCCTGTTCCGAAAACTGTAAATTTGTTTTATCATGTGCTATGATTTCATCAATAATATTCAGGAGGCTCACATATGGATCAGATATCATTGGCACTGAATAAAGACCGTATCCTGTCTCTTTTTAATGCTTTCCATACCTTAACGGGTATAAAGATTGCCCTCTTCTCCGGATCCGGAAAAGAAATTCTCTCCTATCCGGAGGTGCATTGTCCATTTTGCGGCTATATACGCTCCAGCGAAGCCGGAAACAGTAACTGTGAGATCAGCAACAAAAAATCTTTTGAGCGCTGTAAGAAAACCAAAAAAATTGAGATATTTCACTGTCACGCCGGATTAATAGAGACTACGATTCCGCTTGTCGATACAGGCGCTGTTATCGGATATATAATGTTTGGTCAGATAACAGATAATCCCGATAAAGCAAGTCTGCGTAGCACTCTGGCCAAATCCATCCAAAAGTATGAGCAGCAGCCCAAAGGTATCGACGCGTCTATTTTTAATGTTGTATATAAGAACAGCGAACAGATAAATGCCACTGCTAAAATTCTTGAAGCCTGTACCCTATATGTACTTCTAAGCAACATGATCACTCTGAGAAACGAGAATTTCATCAGGAACTTAAACCTGTTTTTACTGTCGCACCTGTCAGAGGATCTGTCAGTGGACAGGCTTACCGAAGAATTCAATATCAGCAAGAATAAACTCTATGACAGCGTCTCAAAATACATGGGTATCGGAATTGCAAAACACATTAAAAACCTAAGACTCGAAGAAGCCAAACGGCTTCTTATAGAAACTGATATGACGATTGTTCAAATCGCTGATTGGGTTGGTTTTACAGACTATAACTATTTCTGTCGGGTTTTCAAAAAAGAAGTCGGCATACCGGCCGGAAAATATCGAAGCATCAGTATATCAGGCACAAAGCCCTGACATGAAAGCGTCCGCACCC
>CACZNY010000192.1 GCA_902782655.1 uncultured Lachnospiraceae bacterium | reverse complement strand
GTTTCGCCTTCACTTGCTGTAAGCAGCGGAGCCGGCACCTTCGGACTGACTTATATGACGGTGTAATCATAGAAATCCGGAGCACTAGTATAACGTATCTTAAATAACTGGACCAAATGCTTGCCTGCTCACCTGATAGCACGTGCCGAAAAAGCCTCGGCGTAGCCCGCGGATAAATCCGGTCCGGGCCTGACCCTGGAGGACAAAAATGCATGAAAGAAATCATGAGCTGCTTGACGTCAAGATAAAACAGTACCTGCTGCCGGCCATAATGATGAAGCTTGCCCTGCAGCTTGGCAATGTAGTGGATACGATGCTTGTGGGCAATCTTCTGGGGACGGATGCCATGTCTGCCGTAAGCCTTTCCATTCCGGTGCTTTCACTCATACAGATACCGGGCTTTTTCCTGGGAAACGGAGGCGCGATAGCGGCGGGGATACTGCTGGGGCGCAGACAGAAGAAGGAGGCAAGGGAGGTCTTTTCCACGACTCTCATCATTACCGTATTCTGCGGCATCCTTTTCTTTATTTCTTCTTTTTTTGCCACGAAGCCTCTGGCGCATCTGCTGTCGCACGGCGGATCGCTTGAAGCGGATGTCGCCTCTTATGTTTTCGTATGTCTTGCCGGCGCTCCGATACTGGGGCTCGGTCTCTTATTATCCAGCTACTTTGCCGGGGATTCCCATCCCCAGCTTGCAAGCGCCTATTTCATCATAGCCAACGCGGTAAATCTGTTCTTTGATTATATTTTCCTTAAATACACTCCGCTCGGGGTCACCGGAGCCGCTCTTTCCACCATGGTGGGCTTTGCCGTGGCTCTTATTGTACTGATCCTCTATATAAGGTCTCCCAAGCGGATGCTGGCCTTTACAAAGCCGCATCTCACCCTTGAAATGATGAAGAGCATCGGAAAGACGGGTATGCCTTATCTTACGTATCTTCTGGCGTCAATGTTTAAGATGCTCCTGATGAACTCAATAGTGCTGAAGCTCCTCGGGGAGACCGGCATGGCGGTGTATACCGTATGCAATAATACCGCCCTGATCCTTATGATGTTTATCGGAGGGGTCATGGGAGTGATGCCGAATATCGCAGGCATACTCTACGGCGAGAAGGATTTTTACGGGATACACGTGCTGTATAAAAAGATCATATCCTACGGCCTGATACTTACGGGGATACTGATGGCAGTGGTTTTTGTATTCACCCCGGGCTTTACTCTTTTATTCGGTGTGAACGATCAGGCGCTTAAGGAGATAATGGTCGCGGTGCTCAGGGTATATGTCTTTTCCATGCCCTTTAATATGTGGAATTATTTCGGGATGCAGTATTACGGCTCAGTGGAAAAGCCGGCTCTTTCAACCCTTATCACGACTCTGGAGAACGGAGTATTCCTCATACCTGTGGCATTCGCAGGGATAATCGTGGGGCAGAGGACGGGCGGAAGCGGATATATGGGGCTTGCCGCTGCTTTCGTGATCTCAGAGAGCCTGACCGCGCTGGTATCCTTTATATACAGGAAGGTGAAATATCCGGGAGGATCGGTGCTGCTGATACCCGATAAGAATCCGGGGATCTGTCTTGATTTTACCATAAGGGCTGATAAGGAGGAGGTTCCGTCGGTACCGAGGGAGCTGCGCGCTTTCTGCAGCAAAAACAGCGTCGACAGCAGCAGGGCGAATCTTATCGCGGTCTGCGCCGAGGAGATGGTCATGAATATCGTAGCCTACGGAGGCGAAAAATCCAAATGGATCGATATCTGTCTTACCGTGAATGATAAGGCGGAGGAGCCTCATGACGGCGGGGCGGAAGAGGCAGGGGCTTCAGAGAACGCAGGAGAGACGGCTGCAGAGGACAGAGAGGAGCTGATGCTCAGGCTCCGTGATAACGGGGTACCCTTCGATCCCACGACCTATGAATTTGACGACCAGGATTTTGACATCCATGGAATAGAGCTTGCAATGAAGACGGCAAAGAGTATTTCCTATATACGTGCGATAGATCTTAACAACACCACAGTAACCGTTTAACACCCTGTTCGTGACAGGAGGTTTTGCAGCAATTATACACACAGGAGGAGAAGGCAATGATCTTATTTCGTGAGCAGTATCTTAAGGCAGTGAAGGAAAACGCAAAAAAGTGCGGATACCGGGATCCTTACATAAATAAGGAATTTACCTATGAGAAATTCGATATCTATGTAAGAAGGATCGCGGCAAAGCTTGCGAAGTCCGGACTTCAAAAGGGCGATACCTGTGCCATAGCCATGGCTCATAATGTTCATTATATAGCTGCTATGTACGCCTGTCTGATGTCGGGCATCTGCTATGTGCCTCTCTCCGATGCCTACCCCAGGGACCGTATAGACATGATATACGAAGATGCTGAAGCAAAGCTCCTCCTTAAGGATGATTTCATGGATGATGTGGAGAGCATGGAGCCTGTACAGGATTTCCCTGAGGTTCTTGACACCGACCTTGCAGCCATCACCTATACCTCGGGCTCTACCGGCAGGCCGAAGGGAGTCATGCATAATTACGCAGGCTTTACCAATGCTCCTGACATCTACAGGGAGATGCTGGAGTTTGAAAAGGATGATATATACGCGACCAATGCGCCGTTTTATTTCGTGGTTCATTTCATGGATGTTTATTCGGCCTTCCTCCACGGCACGACCACGGTGCTGGTGCCGGATCATCTGAGGGGAGATCCGAAGGGGCTGGCGGAGTTTTACGATCAGGAAAAGGTCACCATGTCACTGATCGTGCCCAAGGTATTAAGGTATTTCGAAAAGAAGGGGGATTCCTTAAGGCGGGTGGTCACAGCAGGAGAGCGTGTCGCCAATACCTTCAAGGATGACTTCGAGATAGTGAACGGCTACGGCACCTCGGAGGTGGTCTGCTGTGTGCTGGGCTATAAGATAGACAGAGCCTATGATAATACTCCCATAGGATATCCTGTGGGACCGAGAGGCATATATATCCTTGATGCCAACGGCAATATCGCAGACGAGGGAGAGCTCTGCGTATCGGGCTACAATGCCATAGGCTACAAGAATCTGCCTGAGCTTACCGAAAAGACCTTCGTGGACAATCCCTTCTATGAGGATGACGGGCATGAGAAGCTGGTGCATACCGGGGATCTGGTAAAGAGGCTGCCTTCGGGAGCGATACTTTATGTAAACCGTAAAGACTGGATGATAAAGATTAACGGACAGAGGGTGGAGCCCGGAGAGATAGAAGCGGCTGTCGCCAAGGTGGACGGGATACTGGAAAACTGCGTCAAGGCCTTTGACAGACCTGACGGGCAGACTGTGCTCACGGCCTTCTATGTATCAAAGGATGCCGGGGAGATAGATAAGGAGCGCTTCACCAGTGAGCTTGCAAAGACCCTTCCCTCCTACATGATACCTGCCTACTATGTGCGGCTCGACAAGATGCCTACCAATGCCAACGGCAAGCTTGACCGCAAGTCCCTTGCTGCTCCGGCATTCACGGATTATACGAGTCCATATGCGGCTCCCGAGACAAAGGAGCAGGAGATCGTCTGCGAAGCCTTCGCGAAGATCCTCGGCATGGAAAAGGCCGGCATAGATGATGACTTCTTCTCACTGGGCGGTGATTCCATCAAGACCCTGGTGCTTCAGAACAGCCTCGATGAATACGGCATCACGAAGGCGGATATCTTCGCGGCCCATACTCCGAGAGAGCTGGCGGAGCGCATGAAGAAGGATAAGAGCGGCGTCATAAGCCTTGCAGAGTATATGAAGACCTACGAGGATAAGAAGGACACCTATCCTCTGACAGAGAGCCAGCTGGCAGTCTATCTCGACAGCTTCGATCCCGACAGGGCTACTACCTACAATAACCTTATGGGGCTCTTCCTTCCGAATGAGGGAAATCCGGAGGATGCATATGAGAGGCTTCTTGAGGCGGCGAAGAAGGTGGTCAATTCCTATCCCATCCTTAAGTGCCATGTGGAGGAG
>CACZNY010000191.1 GCA_902782655.1 uncultured Lachnospiraceae bacterium | reverse complement strand
CCAGTGGCTGTTTGCTTAGCACGGACCGTAGCGAAGCGGAGACCACCGAGGCTTTTGGAAATGTGCTATCAGGTGAGCAGGCAAGCATTTGGTGTAGTTAAATAAAATACGCTACAGTACGGAACCGTATTAGACCGGACTCTCGCATTGTGGGATTTCTGACTGAAATATCCGTTTTTCATTCGGAAAGCAACAGCAGGAAAAGGATACAGCTGCGAAAACTGACGAGGAGGCATGAAATGAAAAAAACAATGATCAAAAAGATCGCGGCAGCGACTGCCGTATTCGCGTTTATTCTGGTTACCGCGTGCGGGATCAGCAAGCCGGACGAAGGAGCCGCATCACAGCAGGGAGCAGAGGCGCCTTATTTTTCAAAGGGCGTGTATTTCTGTCAGGATGAGGAAAGCTTCTATGTATTCTATGATGAAAAGACGGGACGGACAGAACTCACTGACGGTATAGGCGGTCTTCCCTTCAGATGTGAGCAGGAGAACGGCAAGGTCACCTTTCATATGGGTGACGAGGCAGATGAGAGTGCGAGGATCCTCACTGTAAAGTCAGGCGAAGACGGCACAGTTACAGGCGCATTCGAGGACGGAGAGGAGCTCACATTCACTCTGGAAAAGTCTGCAGACCCTGATGATTTCGATGCTCTGACCTATACTGGCGGAGGGGCTGATACATAATATACAGGCACAGAGGGATGGTGGAGGCCGGTCATGCTTTTATTTGAAAAGGAATACAGCTTAAGCTTAGCTGCCTGCGATGAGATATCTGCTGAAATAGCTGAGTTTTGTACGAAGCAGCATGCTGACAGTAAGGATGTTCTCCGGTACCGTCTGTCCGCTGAGGATGCTCTGCTGAACTGGATAAACAGGGGATGTGAAGGCAGAAGTGTTCTTCTGAAAGCGGGAAGAAAATTTTTTTCACCATACATCGTTATAGAGATGGACGGCTCCCCGGTGAATCCGGAAACAGAGCAGTCTGAGGAATTCGGGGAGTATTGCAATATCATTCTGGTCAATCTGAACCAGAAGCCTGTGTATTCTTATTCGGACGGCAGGAACAGTCTCTATTACAGGATAAGGAAGAAATCCATATCACAATTTCAGGTTTTATGCATAGTAATTGTGATGTCGATTTTTTCAGGTGTTTTCGGTGCCCTGTTTATTCCGGACGATTTACGCCGGATGATCCTGGAATCGGTCATCGATCCGATATACGGTGCATTCTTCAACATCCTTGGCTGTATTGCCGGGCCAATGATCTTCCTGTCTGTAGCATGGGGGATCTATGGGATCGGAGATGTGGAAACACTGGGGACTATCGGAAGAACGATGATACTGAAGTTCCTTAAATATGTGTCTTTTGCTGCAGCAGGCAGTCTTGTGTTTTTTCCTGTTTTCGGAAATCACTTCACGGAAAGCGGCGATCAGGTTTCGCAGATCAGTATGATACTTGAAATGATCCTGGGGATATTCCCGTCTAATATCCTGGAACCTTTCGGAACAGGTAATACACTGCAGATCATATTACTTGCTGTCGTGATCGGAATTGCTCTTTTATATATGCAGAAGCAGACACATGACATTGCCGTCATCATTGGTCAGATCAATGCCCTGGTGAACTTTCTGATGGGATTTATCAGTCGTCTTGTCCCGTTTGTGATCTTCATGGTCATAGTATCGCTGATCTGGTCAGGCAATCTGTCGGTGATCACCTCCGTATGGAAGCTGATGGCTGTTTTTCTGATCGCTCTGCTTGTCATTATCATGTCCTACCTTTTGATCACTTCCGTTTATCATAAGGCAAAGCCCTCTGTCCTGATGAGGAAAAGCCTGCCGGCATTCCTGCTGGCATTGACTTCAGCCTCGTCTGCGGCGGCATTCGACACTAATGTCGAAACCTGCAAAAAGCAATTTGGGATCGATCCGTCCCTGGTCAGCTTTGGAGTGCCGCTTGGCATCGTAGTGCATAAGCCGATGGCCGCTGCTTACAATCTTATAATTGTCATGTACTTTGCCTCAGTATATCATGTGCAGTGTACACCGGCCTGGCTTTTGATCGCGCTGTTCTTATGTATCGTGGTAGCCGTTTCAACTCCGCCGATACCCGGCGGAGGTGCTGCAGCGTATACGATCCTTTTCCTTCAGCTGGGCATACCTGACGAGGCTCTGGCAGTGGCTCTGACACTGGATATTATAACTGATTTCCTGATCACTGCGGTTGAGACGTTCACACTTCAGATGGCGCTTATTAATATTTCATCAAAGATGGACCGGATTGATAAATCCGTGCTGCGTAATTGACATATCAAATCATTCCCAAAGCCTCACGTCAGGTGCGAGGACTTCCCTCTGCATTTGGTGTAATGAAACCTGCCGCGGTTTTCTTTTCCTCTGCAATTTTCCCTCGATCAGGGATATACATGGTAACTATGACACCGCCGGCCTGTCTCGGCTCGATGGAAAGAGTTCCTCCGCAAAGTGCCTTAAGCCGGTCGGATACATTGCTAAGGCCAATGTGGGGCTCGCTATCGTTTGCCGTGTTTTTTTCTTCGGCCTTCAGCGCATTTTTCTCTCCTGAATTTTCCACTATGATCCCGGTGCCCTCTCCTGTCCTTTCGGTGCGTATCCAAATGTACAGAGGAGGTGATTCCGGATCGAGGCCGTGCTTGACTGCATTTTCCACGATGGGCTCCAGTGTCAGCGGCGGCAGCCGGAATGAGGTGAAGGGAGTATCATATTCCGTGATCAGACGGTCTTCATACCGGGCCTCCACGACTGCCAGATAGGCTTTGGTATGCTCAAGCTCGTCTTCAAAGGGGATCATCCCGCGTTTGACTATCGAGCTGAAATTATTCCTCAGATATTTCGTGAAATCTCCTACCACCCTCCTGGCCTTCTGCGGGTCAAGATCGCAGAGGTAGTATATATTAGTCATGGTATTGTAGATGAAGTGCGGCCTCATCTGCAGGGTTCTTATCTTAAGCTGCTGCTCGCCGATCTCGATCGACTGGCGGATACTGTCCTCTACCTGTTCGCTGATGATGAAAACAAACATGAAAAAAGCAGACACGGATATACCCAGTACAATGAAAAGTATACCGTAGACGCACATCTGTATAAGGATCGAGGCCGTTGGTATCAAAAGATAAATCCAGAAAGTGCGGTATTTCCCTGAGGTCATCTTATCTCTTCTGTGGTACAATCCGATCATATTGCACAGCATGAGTAAAGCCGTGGGGATAAGCAGTACCGGGTATAAGGGGGATCTGGAATAAACATTATCGTCGGAAATAAGGTAGAATACAGGCACAAACTGTGTAACTGTAAGAAAGACCGCATAGACAGACCACAAAACGATCACTATACGGAAATATGTGCATTTCAGGGTTTCGCCGCAAAGCCGCAGCAGATATACGGCAAGAATGGGCATCAGGAAAGAGGAGGACAGGGATTCCAGAAAAATAGCGCTTTTTGAAAGACGGCTGCCCCCCCCCCCTCAGAAATACCAGCGAGATCTGCGAGATAAGATCCGATGCCGCGTATACGATTATGATGGTAAATACACATTCAAAGAAGTGTCTGACAGACGGGAGCATTCGACGGATGTAAAGGGTGAGAGTAAGTCCCAGGATAGAAATGGTGATGCCGGAAACTGCTATGGCGAAGTTTATCATATCTATCCGGTCGGGCATCACAGAAATCCTCTTATCGGGTAGCGCAGTTTTCTCAGCTGCTCTGATACATCCTCCGGCTGAAGTGGCTTCAAAAGGAAGCCGCTGGCTTTCGTATTCCATGCTTTTACGGCATAATCCGGATAGCTTGTCAGAAAAATAACGTTTGTCAGAGGATTTATTTCCATCAGAGTATCGCAGAGCTCGATGCCGTTGGTCCGGCCAAGCTCTATGTCAAGGAAGGCGATGGATATGCGCGTGTCCTTTGCATATTCCACGGCTTCAGAGGCCTTGAGGAAGCCTATGATATTTGCATCAGGCATTTCCTGTGCCAGAACCGGAAGTGCGCCTGACAGGAGTATGGGTTCGTCATCTACTATTATGATCTCGGGAGAGACATTCTCCTTGGCTATGACTTCGGTAAATACCGAGATATCCACATTCAGGAGCTGGGCAAGGCGTGATATGATCAAAAGATCAGGTATCCGCCTTCCGTTTTCCCAGTTGGCTATGCTTGAACGCGACACAAATAACTGCTGCGCCAGCTGCTGCTGTGACAACTCCATCTCAGAACGCAGATTCCGTAATGTTTCTCCAAAAAGGTTCGACATACCATTCTCCAGGAATAATTTCTCCGAATATTGTTATAACACAGACAGAAAGCATTCCGCAAATATGTTAAAGTTACGATCCGGCGCATTGGCGATGCGCTGAATTATAACAAAGGATAAGAAGCTCCGGTGGGAAAAGCTTAAAAATACGGGAGTATCAGGGGTAAGAGAGGATGAAAGGAGAAAACATGTGGTAGACATAACATAAAAAAGGGGTTACCATATGTTGTGTCCTTCTGTCCTTCGGCAACGAGGTATTGTATTCAGAGGGACGAAAAGGTCAGGAAATATAAGGCTGAAACCGAAGAAAAAGACAGGGGTTTAGGAGAGGGCGGCAAAAGGGAAGAAGGGCGGAAAGGCTTGTTAATCGCAGTTCTGCATGATAAAATAACAGGGCTTTTTATATACGGGGCGATTGGTGTGGGGGTCTTCTTTTCCCTGACTGCCTGATTGAAATATACAATAAATATAAAGAAAGCGATTTTTTATGACAAAACCCAATGATACAAATGAAAT
>CACZNY010000190.1 GCA_902782655.1 uncultured Lachnospiraceae bacterium | reverse complement strand
TGAGGTGATCTGTCCGAAAAGCAGCGGAACAAACAATTGAAAGGTAACACGGGATGTGTTACAATAACAAATCGTACTGTCAGAAATAAAGAGGTTTTTGATACACAACTTGAAAGGAATTATTAACGGTAATGAGCGTACAGGTCGAAAAGTTAGAACACAGCATGGCGAAGCTTACCATAGAGCTTCCGGCGGAGGAACTGGAGAAAGCTGTTCAGAAGGCATATCTTAGCCAGAGAGGGAGGATAGCTATTCCCGGATTCCGTAAAGGCAAGGTGCCCAGACCGGTCATAGAGAAAATGTATGGTCCTGAGGTCTTTTATGATGAAGCTGCGGAGAAGATGATCAATGAGTCATATCCCGATGCTGTCACTGAGTCCGGTGAGGATATAGTTTCCAGACCGGAGATCTCAGTAGTTCAGATAGAGAAGAACAAGCCGTTCATATACACTGCGGAGGTGGCTCTGAAGCCTCCCGTTGAGCTTGGAAAATATAAGGGAATAAAGGTGGAGCCTGTTGATATTTCAGTGACAGATGAGGAGGTCGCAGAAGAGATCGACAGGGAGCTTGAAAAGAATGCGCGGCGTGTTGATGTGACGGACAGGCCTGCCAAAAACGGAGATACCGTCCTTATTGATTACTCGGGAAGTGTCGATGGCGAGAAGTTTGACGGAGGAACGGCGGAAGGCCACAGGCTGGAGCTTGGTTCGAAAAGCTTCATCGATAATTTTGAGGAGCAGATCGAAGGCCACAGCATAGGTGATGAGTTCGATGTAAATGTCAGTTTTCCCGAGGAGTATCACGAGAAAAGCCTTGCCGGAAAGGCAGCGGTATTTGAGGTAAAGCTTAATGGCATAACGGAGAAGCAGGTGCCGGAGCTGGATGATGATTTTGTATCCGATGTATCAGAGTTTGATACTGTAGATGAATACAAGGCTGATATAAAGCAGACTCTGGAGGACAGAAAAAGGGCTGCAGCCAGGACAAGAAAAGAGGACGAGGCAGTAAAGGCGCTGGTAGAGGATTCCAAGATGGAGATCCCTCAGCCCATGATAGACACAGAGGCAGATCAGCTTATTCAGAACTATGACAACAGAATGAGACAGCAGGGATTGGGCCTCAAACAGTATATGCAGTATACCGGCATGACTATAGATAAGCTCAGAGACGATATGAAGGAACAGGCAAAGCTTAATATAGAGAGCCGTCTGGTGCTTGAGGCAGTAGCCGACGCAGAGAGTATTGAAGTTTCGGATGAGGAGATCGAAAAAGAGATTCAGGAGATGGCGGACAATTACGGAATGCCGCTTGACAGTATGAAGTCTCTGATTACCGACAACGAGAGAAAGTCCATATCCACCGATCTCAGGGTGAAAAAGGCGGTGGATCTCATCATAGAAAACTCAAAAGAGGATGAGAGCAAGAGAACTGTAAAGGCTGACGACGGAGATGATCTGATCGAAAAGAAGATACCGAAGCGCAAAAAAAGCTGAAGCTTAAGTAGGACCATTATCGCAAAGGAGGTTGGGATATGCTTGTACCTACCGTGATAGAGACCACTAATCGTGGCGAGAGAGCATATGATATATATTCAAGACTGCTGAAGGAAAGGATCATTTTTCTGGGAGATGAGGTAAACTCTCATACGGCAGGGCTTGTGGTAGCGCAGATCCTCTTCCTTGAGGCGGAGGATCCGGAAAAGGATATTCATTTCTATATTGATTCTCCCGGGGGATCGGTCACCGATGGCATGGCCATATATGATACCATGCAGTACGTCAAATGTGACGTGTCGACCATCTGTATAGGAATGGCGGCTTCTATGGGTGCTTTTCTGCTCGCGGGGGGAGCCAGGGGCAAGAGGATGATACTTCCGAATGCGGAAGTGATGATACATCAGCCTTCCGGAGGGACGCAGGGGCAGGCGACCGAGATACAGATCGCAGCTGAGCATATCCTGAGGACAAAAAAGAAGCTCAACGAGATCCTTGCTGAGAATACAGGACAACCGGTGGAAAAGGTGGCTGAGGATACCGAAAGGGATAACTGGCTTAGCGCAAAAGAGGCGCTGGAATACGGTATAGTGGATAAGATAATAGAAAAAAGACCTGATTCAGACAGCGAAGATAAGGATAAAAAGGATAAGGATTGATCCATGTCAAATAAGATGGGATTCGGAGAAGAGGATATAAGATGTTCGTTCTGCGGTAAAACGCAGGATCAGGTTCATAAGCTCATCGCAGGACCGAGCGGCACATACATTTGCGATGAATGCGTGGCGATCTGCGCTGATATCATTGATGAAGAGGATGAAGCGGTAAGCGGTGACAGTGATCTGAATATCAATCTTCTTAAGCCGGAAGAAATCAATGATTTCCTTAACGAGTATGTTATAGGGCAGGATGATGCCAAAAAGGTTCTTTCGGTTGCCGTCTATAACCATTACAAAAGAATACTTGCTCCGCATGATGACGGTGTGGAGCTGCAGAAAAGCAACATAATGCTTCTGGGGCCTACCGGATCGGGTAAGACTCTTCTCGCGCAGACTTTGGCCAGGATTATAAATGTACCGTTTGCGATTGCTGATGCCACGAGTCTGACCGAAGCAGGATACGTCGGCGAGGATGTGGAGAATATACTTCTGAAGCTTATTCAGGCAGCGGATTATGATGTTGACAGGGCGCAGGTAGGCATAATATATATTGACGAAATAGATAAGATCGCAAGGAAGTCAGAGAACGTGTCCATAACCAGGGATGTTTCAGGTGAGGGAGTGCAGCAGGCTCTGCTTAAGATCATAGAAGGAACCCTTGCCTCGGTACCTCCTCAGGGCGGCAGGAAGCACCCGCATCAGGAGATGATTCAGATAGATACTACCAATATACTGTTCATCGTGGGTGGAGCTTTCGAGGGACTGGATAAGGTGGTGGAGACGAGACTTGATACCAAGTCCATAGGATTTGCGGCTGAGATAGGCGCGAATAAGGAAAAAACCATGAATGAAGCCCTTCATCATGTGCAGCCTGAAGATCTGGTTAAGTATGGCATTATTCCCGAGTTCATCGGCAGGCTTCCGGTGACAGTGGCCTTGGATAATCTGGATCGGGATGCCCTGGTAAGGATACTGACAGAGCCGAAGAACGCCATAATCAAGCAATATAAAAAGCTGCTTGATCTGGACGGAGTCAAGCTTTCGTTTGATGAGGCTGCGGTCGAGGCAATTGCCGACAAGGCGGTAAAACGAAAAACCGGAGCCAGAGGTCTGAGATCGATAATAGAAGAGACCATGACGGACGTGATGTTCCGGGTGCCGTCGGATGAGTCGATAAGCGAGGTCGTTATCACGAAGGAATCTGTTGAAAACGGCACGGCGCCACTGGAAGTGAGATTTGATTCAAAGAAAAAGAAGGTCACCCCGTCATAGCACAGGGGTGATTTTCTACATGGCAGGACAGTATAGATGATCATAAAGTCAGCCGAACTTGCATATGTGGTCGGGGTCACGACAAAAAAGCTTCCCGATACCGGGCTTCCGGAGATAGCGTTTGCGGGCAGGTCTAACGTGGGGAAATCGTCGCTGATAAACTGCCTGATCCAAAGAAAATCTCTGGCGCGTACTTCGTCTACCCCCGGGAAAACTCAGACGATGAATTATTACAATGTAAATAATGAAGTCTGCCTGGTGGATCTTCCCGGCTATGGGTACGCCCATGTCAGGTCGGATTTTCGCAAATCGTGGGGACCGATGATCGAAAGGTATCTGAAGTCTTCAGCTGGACTTAAGGCGGTGTTTCTGCTCGTTGATATAAGGAGAGTTCCGAATGAAGACGATTCCATGATGTATGAATGGATCGTCAATGCGGGATTTTCACCGGTAATAATAGTAACAAAGAGTGATAAGGTAAAGCGCTCGCAGATAAGCAGAGCTGTCCTTGATATAAAAAATGCACTTCGGGTAACAGAGGATACGGAGATCATCATTTTCTCTGCTTTGACCAGATCGGGCAGGGACGGGATAATGGAAAAGATAGATGAAACAGCAGGAGGGAAAAATGACGAAGATTGATATCATCTCAGGTTTTTTGGGAGCAGGAAAAACAACATTGATAAAGAAGCTCATAGCGGAATCATTCAGTGGACAGAAGGTCGTGCTTATTGAGAATGAATTCGGTGAAATAGGTATAGACGGAAGCTTTCTTAAGGAGGCAGGGATTGAGATAACAGAGATGAACTCTGGATGTATCTGCTGTTCTCTGGTCGGTGATTTCAAGACGGCTCTCAAGAAGGTGATAGAGCAGTATTCTCCCGACAGGATAGTGATAGAGCCTTCGGGTGTGGGCAAGCTTTCCGATGTGGCAAAGGCAGTGGAGAGGGTTAATGAGGATGAAGAAGCTGTTGAAATAAACTCTCTCGTCACAGTGGTGGATGGGAAGAAAACAAAGATGTATATGAAGAACTTTGGTGAGTTCTTCAATAACCAGATAGAGTCTGCGGGAACCGTCATTATTTCACGTTCACAGGATATGGCGCAGGAAAAGCTGGACGAGGCGATGGCTCTTGTCAGGGAACACAATAAGGAAGCGGTGATAATAACCACCCCCTGGGATCAGATAAAGGGAGATCAGATCCTTGATGCCATGGAAAAGGGGCACACGCTGGTTGATTCGCTTGTGGAGGAGATGAGGAGGCTTCCGGATGAAGAGGAGCATGAACACCACCATCACGAAGACCACGATCATCATCATGAGGAGCATGATCACGACCATGGGCATCACCATCATGAGGATGAGGAGCATGGTCATCATGGCCACGACCATGATCATGGGCATCACCATCATGAGGATGAGGAGCATGGTCATCACGGCCACGACCATGATCACGAGCATCATCATCACCATCATCACGGGGGAGAGCATGATGCAGATGATGTATTCCAGAGCTGGGGGATGGAGACAGCCCATAAGTACGAGAGAGAGGAGCTGGAGGATATCCTAAGAAAACTGGCGGATGAGGAAAACAGGGATTATGGTATGGTATTACGGGCAAAGGGAATGGTTCCTGATGCCGCAGGACAATGGCATGAGTTTGATCTGACTCCGGGAGAATATGAGATAAGGGAGAGCGGGGCGGATTATACCGGAAGGCTTTGCGTCATTGGTTCTGATTTGAAGGAAGAAAAAGTAAAGGAATTATTCGGAGTCTGAGCCTGATATGTTTGGAAAGAAAAAAGAAATCCCGGTTTATCTGTTTACAGGCTTCCTTGAGAGCGGGAAGACGCAGTTCATAGCGGAGACGCTTAAGGACGGTCAGTTTAAGGATGGGAATAAAACTCTCTATATAATATGCGAGGAGGGGATAGAGGAGATACCGCAGCCTGTCCTGGACGAAAACAGGTTTATCGTAAGCATAATAGAGGATGAGGAGGAGGTTTCCTTCGATACCTTCATGGGACTGGATCTTGATCATGACCCTGACAGGGTGATGATAGAGTATAACGGCACCTGGGATCCGGACAGAGTTATCGAGGCTTTTCCCGAAAACTGGCTTATGGCTGAGGGCATCTGTACAATAGATGCGACCACCTATGAGGCATATCTTTCCAATATGAAGCAGATGATGACGAGGCAGTTTACTTATGCTGACCTTGTTATTTTTAACAGGTGTGATCTGGCACAGGATCTTCCCATGTACAAGCGTACTGTAAGAGCCCTTAACCGAAGGTCTCAGGTGGTTTTCGAGATGAAGGACGGGACGATAAACAATAATGTAAAGGAAGAGCTTCCCTACGATATAAATGCGGATACCATCAGGGTGGAGGATGATGATTTTGGGATATGGTACATAGATGTATTTGATAATCTTGAGACCTACAGGGGAAAGACCGTAAGCTTTAAGGGAGTGGTATATAAGCCGAAGAGAAGCAGGGATGATATGTTCGTACCGGGAAGATTTGCAATGACCTGCTGCGCTGCGGACATTCAGTTCGTGGGCTTTCCCTGTCAATGGAAGGATGCAAAAAGACTGAAGGACAAGACTCCCGTATACGTGACAGCGCGTATCGACAGTACCGAGACCGATGAAGGAAGCGCACCGGTACTGTATGCACTTTCAGTCGAGATCACTGATCCTCCTGAAGAAGAGGTGGTGTATTTCCAGTGAAGCTCTGAGCTGCTGATGCTTCTATTATATAAAGCCTCCATCCATTGATATTATCTGTCCGGTGAGATAGACCGGCATTTTTGACAGAAGATAGACGGCCTCTGCCGCTTCCTCAGGCGTTCCCATGCGGCATGCCGGTATCTGGGAGATAAGATCCTTTTTTTCTTCAGCGGACAGATGTCCGTTCATATCCGTATCGATCACCCCAAAGGCGAGGGCATTAACGGCTATGCCGGATGGAGCAAGTTCTTTTGCGAGAGCCTTTGTGAAGGCGTTTATTCCTCCTTTGGCGGCTGAGTATACCGATTCACATGAGGCTCCGGCCGATCCCCATATTGAGGATATGTTGATTATGCGGCCGCTGTGGCGCTTTATCATAAGTCCTGAGGCAAAATGAGAGGTGTTATAAGCAGAGGTCAGATCGGTTCTTATCACCTCCTCCCAGGTTGCCGGTGAAAGATCCTGGATCTGGTCAAAACAGGCTATGCCGGCATTGTTTATCAGAAGATCGAGATGATCTATGCCGTCGAATACTTCCTTTATAAACATATGGTCTCCGACATCTCCTGCGTGGTGCCTGCCCGGCAGATCTGACATGAGATCCGGATTGTTTCTGCAGACAAGTATCAGCTCATACTCGTTCATAAGCTTTTCCGCTATTGCATGGCCGATCCCGCGGGAGGCTCCTGTGATGAGTGCTTTTTTCATAGGATCTCCTTTTCGGATAGAAATAAAATCTTTTTTTGGTTTACCATATTTGTATATTTATGTCAACAAAGCGGACAATATATAGTGTTTTTGTATGGCAGATGTTACAAAAATTAACAATATGTAACCCTTGATTTGTGTTGATATATCGGCCATGGAAGGTTGACAAGGTGTGGATAAGGTGTTATAGTCGTCCACGTAATTTAACATTCTTGTAACAAAACGCATCTCATCGTGTATATGGTATGATGGAATGCGGTAAGCATGACTTCCTGAATGTAAATCAGAAAGACGCTCAGGGATCCGGGCTGTGCCCGGACACGTCTCCGCCTTTGGCAGAGCCCGGTCAGATGCGATTATTGTTTTTATAATAGAAATCTATAACCTGATTAAATTGAGGTGTTTATGAAAAGAAGATTAACGAAGATTATCTGTGCAGGACTTACTGCCACATTGCTCATGACCGGATCAACGACGGCCATGGCCGGGGAGTCGCTCTCATCGGTGTTCCCGGCAGCAGGTAATGCCAGAGCACTTGGAGAGGGACTCTCGGTTACCGCGATAAAGGCTCAGCAGATAAAGAGTGATCGCGGGACGGATAAACCTCAGGGTAAGATCATAGAGATCAATTCAGATGTTGTCATCAATTCAGTGCTGGCAAAAGCAGGTGACAGCATAAATATGTCAGCTAAGGCATATTCATCATCAGCAGATCCGGATAAGGAAGATAAAGTGTCTTCGGCGGCTCTTATGAGCACGGCTGACGACAGTAAAGAATCGGATTCTTCATCTATCACCAGAACAACATCATCCGAGCCGGAGCTTCTGACTGTAGGAGGTGGATCGACCGGTTCTTCGATTGATGTAAAGGCTATGACTCCTGTGATGACAGCAGAGGAGGATCAGGAGAGTGAGGAGACGGAAGAGACAGAAGCCTCGGAGGAAGAGACAATAGATGATTCTGATCTTGCGAATGTTTATACCGGAGGCAGTCATTCTCAGGAAGAGGAAGATTTTACAAACCTTGTGATAGCGCAGGTCGATGACTTTGTAAATATCAGGACAGAGCCGTCTGAGGATAGTGAGATAGTCGGTAAGCTGTATAATAATTCGGCAGGAGATCTTCTTGAGGAAGATGGAGACTGGTATAAGATACAGTCAGGAAGCTGTACCGGCTATGTCAAGGCTGAATACTGCGTGACGGGCGATGAAGCGCAGGAGCTGGCTGTAAAGGTTGGTATAAGACTTGCGACAGTTACAACTACGACACTTTATGTCAGAAGCGAGCCTACCAGAGATTCTGAAGTGATAGGTATGGTGCCCATAGAAGATGAATTGCAGGTGCTTACTGAGATGCCCGGCTGGGTAAAGGTTTCTGTAGAAGAAGGTGACGGCTTTGTTTCGGATGAATATGTAAAGCTTCATACTGAGTTTGTAAGAGCTGAGTCAAAGGCTGAAGAGGAAGCAAGGCTGAAGAGAGAGGAAGAGGCCAGGGAGGCTGCGCGAAAGGCGGCTGCGGCTGCGGCGAAGAAGTCAGGCGGCAAGAAGAAGTCATCCGGCTCCGGCGGCGGTTCAGGCGTGACCTATGCTGCATCAGGCTCCGGTCAGGGCTCATCGGTTGCGAACTATGCTCTCCAGTTTGTGGGAAATCCGTATGTATATGGTGGATCGTCCCTGACAAACGGTACAGACTGCTCAGGCTTTGTAATGAGCGTATACAGGAACTTCGGCGTATCACTGCCTCACAGCTCCGGTGCCGACAGGAGCGTAGGTTATGGGGTAAGCGGCGGACTGGCAGCGGCACAGCC
>CACZNY010000189.1 GCA_902782655.1 uncultured Lachnospiraceae bacterium | reverse complement strand
CTCGGTGAGTATCATGTTTTCTGGAAGGTGGCTGATAATCTCCTTAATTCCGTCCTATACGTGATACTCGGACTTTCTTTCATAGGCATACTGCGTACACCTTATGTTATTCTTGTCTCCGTCGGGTCTGTTATATGCAATCTGATCGGAAGGGGAGGAAGCGTAGGCATCTGTACCTTCTTTATGGGACCGATACCTGACGGATACGACAGATGGATTTTCATTAAGCTTATGACCTGGGGCGGTCTCAGGGGAGCTCTTTGCATAGCGCTTGCCATGAGCACAAAGAGCATGCTGTCCGTGGAGACCTACAGGGTGATCCTTGGAGGAACCTATGCTGTGGTCGCTTTCACCACGATCATCCAGGGTCTTACGATGACGAAGATATATAACGGTATAAAGGCTTCGGTGGAAGGGACGAAAGGCTCGCCGCGTTGATATATAAGGCTTATCATGGTATTTACGACGGCGGTTCATGCCGGGCCTTAAAATAGCTAAATGTAAAATATACTTGACAAAATGCTTTCGAGGCGTTATCATCCCAATCATGATGATGACGTCTCATCTTTTTGCAGCTGAAGTAAGAGTAACAGGCATGATCTGACATATAAGGATCATTGCCGGAAAGGGAAATATCATGACAAGAGCGGAAGGGTTAACAATGGGTGTGGCAGCAGGTATAATATTCGGACTTATACTTTGTGTTATATTATTCAGATTCGCAAATAAGGACAAGAGGGTAATGACCCAATATGACGAGAGGCAGAAGGAGATAAGGGGAAGGGGCTATACCATAGGATTCTATACCATGGTCGGTCTGCTTGCAGTGGAGGCGCTTTGGTCCATGACCGGGAACGGATTTCCTCTGCCGGATTATATAATGTATTTTCTGACAGTTATAATCGGTGTGACCGTAGTATGTGTTTATTCCATATGGAAAGGTGTATATTGGGGTATGAATAATGACCCGAAACGTTATATAATCATAATGACTCTGGCATTTGTGCTCAATCTTGTGCCCATAGCCGGCGTCCTGGCATCGGGCGGGTTTAATGGCTCTGATCCGTCAGCGTCTCTGCCGATGATGAATATCATTGTCGTTATAATGCTTATTATAGTGGGTGTGGAGCTGATCATTAAGTCATTTGTCGACAGGAAGGAGAGGGGGGAGGACTGAAGCATGAAAAACCTGAGACTTAAAGCAGCCCGCGCAGGCAAGGATCTTTCGCAGGAGGAGCTCGCAAGACTCTGCGGAGTCTCAAGACAGACAATGAGTGCCATAGAAAAGGGTGATTATAATCCGACCATAAATCTTTGTATTGCCATATGCCGGGCTCTTGGAAGAACCCTGGATGAGCTTTTCTGGCCGGAGGAGTGAACTGTAGGCATCGTTTCGGATAAAACAAGATCGGAGGATGGCGGCAGTGACGATTGATACGATTAAGATTGCCAATGACTGTATAAAAGCGATCAATGACAGGATACGGAATCTGAAAAACCTTAATATCATAGTGGCCGGAAAAACGGGGGTGGGAAAGAGTACCCTGATCAACAGTGTATTCAGAGAGAAGCTTGCGGAGACCGGGATGGGGAAACCGGTTACCGATCATATGTGCAGGCTCACAAAAAAGGATTATCCCCTGGCCATTTATGATACCCGGGGCTTTGAGCTGGGAAAAGACGCTCAAAAGGAGGTTAAGCAGGAGGTTCTTAATACAATAAAGGAAGGACTTGCGGCCGGGGACGTAAATAAGGCCATACATTGCATATGGTATTGCATCAACACGGCTTCAAACAGAGTAGAACAGGAAGAGATCGACTGGATCAGGGATTTTTCCAGGGAAAATCAGGTCACCCAGGTTCCGGTCATAATCATACTGACCCAGGCTTTTTCCAGGAAAAAGGCAGAGGAATTAAGGAAATACATACTGGATCAGAATCTCGATATTGTTCAGGTCGTTCCCGTCCTTGCAGAGGACTACGAGATCGATGAGGATTACGTAGCCAGGGCATACGGACTGGATCGTCTCATAAGGGTTATGGCAGAGGCACTCCCTGATGAGCTGCAGGACACTCTTCAGAATGTCCAGATCGCCTCACTTGAAGAAAAAAAGCGATACGCACAGGCGGCTGTAGCCACGGCGACGGCATCGGCAGTAGGAGAGTGTCTTGTTCCTGTTCCGTTGGCCGACTGTGCGATGCTTATACCCACCCAGGTCGCCATGATAGCTTCGATCACCGCTATCTTTGGGCTGGATATCAGCAGGAGTGTGATCACCGGTTTTGTATCATCTACGATAGGGGCGAGCGGAGCCAAGGTTCTGGGTAAGACAGTGGCTGCAAATCTTCTGAAATTGGTCCCCGGTGCCGGTTCGGTGACCGGGGGAGCGATATCAAGCGTGACAGCGGGGATACTGACCACGGCGCTGGGAGAAACATATATCCTTATAATGTCAGCT
>CACZNY010000188.1 GCA_902782655.1 uncultured Lachnospiraceae bacterium | reverse complement strand
CCGGAATTAGATGTGTAAAATGTCTTCCCTCTTTCCAGAGAATAAATGCCTTCGTCTCTTATATGCCAGGGCGTATCAAAATCAGGCTCTCCTACGCCAAGCGAAATCGCATCCGGCATCTCGCTCACAATATCAAAAAACTTTCTGATACCCGAGGATTTCATCTCTGAAACTTTTTTTGCAACCGGCTCCCTCATGGTGTCACCAGCATCCTTTCATCCTCATGTTTCCTGGCAAGCACTGTACCGTTCAGCTTATACTTTCTCATTATAAAATGTGTGGCACAGGAAAGGACCGACTCCAAAGCCGACAGTTTATTTGTAACAAACTGTGATACCTCCTTTAAGGATCTCCCCTCCATTATGACCATAAGGTCAAAGCCTCCCGAAATCAGATAAACGCTGTCCACCTCAGGATATTTATATATTCTCTCCGCTATCGAATCAAACCCCTGCCCTCTCTGAGGTGTGACCCTCACCTCGATAAGCGCTGTTACGCGCTCATCATCAGTTTTATCCCAGTCGATGAGAGTCTGGTATCCGCAGATGATACCCTCTTTTTCCATGTCAGCCATGGCATTTGCTATATCCGTGGCATCAAGCCCAAGTCTTATGGCCAATTCATCAAGGTTAACTCTGCCGTCATGCTCTATGGCCTTAAGTATGTTCATTCTCATTTCCTGTATATCTTTTTCACTCATGATCTCTCTTCTCCTTTGCAAGGAAGCTCTCTCTGTCACCGTTTATCAGCTTACACACCTTTTTTTCCGTCAAATACCCGATAACTCTCAGGTTCTTTGCTATATGATACTCAGACACCGGATGTGCCACAAAAATGCTGAGATCCAAAGGCTGTTCATACGGATTGATATTTTCTCTGTTACATTTATCTATATAGGTCTGAGGTAATGGCACCCGCCTCACATCCACTGTCAATCCGAGCCCCGTCTCTACAGACAGTCTCCAAAGTCCTGCAAGGATGCCCTCATCCAAAGAAATACAACCCGCAATATTGTCCGGTTTCCTCCCCATTATGATCAGATCTTCCGCCCTGATCTCATCATAATATATTCCCTTCCGATCCTCAGGAGCTATTATTTCTCTCATAGCCTTACCGGATATCGGGCTCAGCCCTAATCTGTCTTAATCCGGCGGATTCTCCACCGTTGTCTGTTCTGCCTCTGCGCTGCTCGCGGCCTGTGCAAGCGCTGCCAGCATGGCATCCGTTGCGGAAACCGGAGCCGCCTGTCCCGAAATGACAGATTGGCAGTACCCTATATTCTGAGTCGCGATAGCAGAATCCAGAATGGCTTTTACATTAGGATCATCAGTGGCTGTCCCAACAGTAAGTATTGCCGGCACAGCCTGATATGTGCTGGAATTCACCTTTATCCTCTCTGTTTCGACCCCGTCCACCTTCACTATTTTATAAAACTCTGATTTATAGCCGATATGTGCTGACTGTTTGCGTGTAGAACCCGCAGCAAGTGTGCTGTCCGCAACTATCCTCTCTCCCTGTGGTTCTATTTCCTCAAGATCAACACTCTCAAACTCCAGCTTCCTGTTAGAAGGTCTTGTCTCTACTCCAAATATAGTAAATGTTATCGTTTTGTCCGGAGTGGTATAGCCATCAATATATACCGGTTTATCCAGGTTGTTGGTGAATTTGAAATCCTTTATCCCTTCCGCAATCGCTGCATCTCCCGAATGATCAACGTAGTTGACCACCATTGAGTGATTGTACCTCTCGTCCACCTGCAGCTCTGCTCTAAGCACTGCCTGATAGAGAGTTGTTGAAACCTGACAGATCCCACCGCCGAAGGATTCTACCACTTTTCCGTTCATATAGCTTCCTGCGAGAGCGTATCCGTTCTCCTCCGTCATAGGGCTTATCGTTTTGGAGACAGATATCTGCTCTCCGGGGTACAGCAGTTTTCCGTTAAGCAGTCTGCACCCATTTGCCACATTGGTACACCTGTCCTTGCCGGAGCTGTAATATCTGGTGGTAAACTGTCCCAAAATATCAGTAAGACTGCTAAGGGTTTCCGTATCCCCCTTGGGCTTTACAGTATCAATATCAAGATCTACTGAAATAGCCGTTCCCGTTACCCCGGAGGATAGCTCAGAAGCTATCTTTGACACTGATCCGTCCACATCTACCGACTGTCCATCCTGTCCGGGCGTGATCTTAAAATCGCCATTGCTTCTTGTCATATGAGCATCCTCAGCCTCGACATCATACTTTGTACACTCCGAACTGACAATGCCTTTTATCTTCTGCTCATCTACTCCCAGCTCCAACGGATATACCTTATTCGTCCTTCTCAGATCGGAAAGCTCCTTGAAACGTTTGATGATATTTCCGCTCTGCCCCAAAGACAAAGCCTCGCTTATAACATTTGTATTTTTCCAATATAGCCCCGTCGATGACACCGGCACGGTAACCTTGTTATCTGAAACGCAGTTGAGTGTCAGCTGGGTCTCCCCCAGCTTTTTAACATAATTGTCTATAGCTGCTTTCGCCTCTGACTCGGCCATACCGGAAAGATCTATCTTTCCCACAAAGACCCCGTCGTTTATCACTTCCGAACCATTCCCGACACTTTTCGAAGGCACTGTACAGCCAGCTCCGTCATTCGTCATGGCCTTTGTCCCTGATCCGCCCATTTCCTGCGTATCAGCCCCGGAGCCCATCGTCTTTTCCGCCGTTCCATCCGAATTATGGATCTCACCTGCCCCGGCATGAACTGTCGAATCAAGTATCGACATACCGAAAACAGGGGTACAGGTCATTACCATCAACACCCCTGTCATAATTATTGATATGAGTTTTTTCTTCATATTATCTACCCTCATCCGTCTTGCAGATTATCCCCCTCTGTTCTATACTTTGTCCATATCTTCCGGCGGCAATGCCGTCGGAGCGTGAAGAAAGATTCTTCAAAACCCTAAAAGGCTGACAACAAGAGGAACCAGCACCATTGCCGCAACTACGGCTATGATGATTATTCCTGCAATTCTCTTATTGTGTTTGCCCTGAAACATTTGAAAAAACATATTTACCTCACCCCAAAGGAGTACTATGCACTTTACGGTTCCTATCATAATAATCGCATTCTGTGTCGTTTTCAAGACGATTGTAAACAGAAAGCCAAAAAGCGATCCGGAAGCAGAGTTTCTGGCGCTTGAGCGAAAAGCAAACCTGACTCCCCGCAAGGACATCTCGGATCTGCCCTACATAAAAGTCCCCATTCATGAGCTGCCTCTTGATGTCCCTACAGACAGCGAAGAGACAATGGAGCGGCAGGATACTATCAGATCCATGAGCAATAAACAAATCCTAAATCTCACCGGTATGACAAACACCGAGCTCAAGCTGAAATACGGCGCCCCAAACATCAATATCCTGTCATCGGCTGATGCTAACTATACCAGGCTTGTTCAGGCCATTTCCTATCTTGCCGCAGACTATATGGATCACGAGCACATCGAAGAAGCAAGAGAGCTTCTCGAGTACGGCGTTTCGATAGGCACAGATTCCAGGAAAGCCTACCTGATGCTTGCATCTATATATAAGGAAGAAGGCCATCCCGAGAAAATCCCTGAACTGATCAAATCCGCTCTAAGCATCCGCTCTCTCCTCAGAGACAGTATAATAAGCTCTCTCGAGGCCATGGTTTCCTGATCAGAACCTCTTTATCTCATCGTCATCCGTCGATGTCTTATCTATGTTCCGTATCACCACGTAATACGAGACTTTATCGTTCACCTTTACCTCAACCCTGTCTCCAGCCTTATGCCCGATTATCGCTGCGCCGATCGGAGACTCGTTGCTGATGCGATTTTCCAGGGAGTTTCCTCGTATAGATGTAACCAGCTTGTAGGTCTGTTCCTCATCATCCTCCTCAAAGTACAGGGTGACAGTGTTATTGATCCCGACCTCGTCAGAAGCCGATCTGTCCGAGATAACCCTTGCCGTCCTCAGCATCCGTTCCAGATATCTGATACGGCCTTCATTTTCATTTTTTGCCTTCTTTGCGGCGTAATACTCGAAGTTTTCGGAGAGATCTCCCTGTGCGCGGGCTTCCTGCACCTCGCCAATAAGCCTGGGTCTTATCACATATTTCCGCTCATCAATCTCCGCCTCGATCTTTTTTATATCTGAGCTCGTGAGCTGTGCTCTTCCTGTATACATACCGGACACTCAGACTTTATTCTGCTTATTCAGCACTTCCACGGTGGAAAGCGCAATGGACATTTCCTCATCAGTAGGTATGGCATATACCTTAACCTTTGACGAAGCCGTAGAGATAAGCCGTGCCCCGTGGCCGTTATTGTTTGCTTCATCGTCAAGCTCCACTCCAAGCCCTTTAAGCCGGTCACATACCTGCTTCCTTACAGACGAGGAGTTTTCTCCTATACCTGCGGTGAAGGTGATCGCATCTGCCCCGCCCAGAACGGCCATATATGCTCCGATATACTTTACTATCACATATATATATGTGTTAAACGCCCTCTTTGCAGCCATATTCCCGTTCTTACAGGCATCTCTTATATCCCTCATATCTGAAGACATATAATCTGACAGCCCGTATACACCGGATTCGAAATTAAGCAGCTTCATTACTTCATCAAGGCTTTTTCCTGTTTTTTCCACAAGAGCGTGAACTATCTCCGGGTCAAGCGAACCGCACCTGGTCCCCATTATAATCCCGTCGAGAGGAGTATAGCCCATGGATGTATCGACAGATCTTCCCCCGTCCACGGCAGTTATGGATGCTCCGTTCCCCAAATGACATACTATGGTTTTGACATCCTTGACATCCTTACCCATAATAGCTGCCGTCTCTTTAGATACATATTCATGACTCATGCCATGGAATCCAAACTTCCTGATCCCATACTTTTCATAATACTCATAAGGAATACCGTAAAGATATGCTTCCTCCGGAAGCGTCTGATGAAAAGCCGTATCAAACACACCTACCATAGCCGTATCCGGCATAACCTTACGACACGACTTTATCCCCTGCACATTTGCGGGGTTATGCAGCGGTGCCAGATCGCTGCACTCCTCTATCACAGACATGACCTCCGGCGTGATATATGTCGCCCCGGTAAACTTATCTCCTCCATGCACGATCCTGTGGCCTACCGCGCCAATCTCCGACACATCTGAAACCACTCCCTTATCAGGATCTGTGATAGCCTTGATCAAGGTATCTACAGCAGTGTTGTGGTCAGGAAATTCCACGTCCTTTTCATAGCCATTGTCAGAGCCGATGACCTCATACTTGAAATGCCCGCCGCCAATACCTATCCTCTCGCACAATCCTTTGCATATCACCGTCTTCGTATCTGTCTCTATAAGCCTGTACTTCAACGATGACGATCCACAGTTGATCACTAAAACCTTCATGATAAAATCCTCCCTTAACTGCTCCTGTATTTTTCTGCCAGTATTATCGCATCAAGACCTTCGTCATATTTTGCCAGCGTGGCTCTGACATCGATTATACGCTGGTTTGATGACCCCCGGAATTTCAGCATCAGATTCCTTTCCGACGCATGAAACTCTCCATCCACAAGTATATCGGTATTGCGAAGTATCGGAAGTGTATCCTCCGTATGGCACCGCTTGCAAAATCTGCTTAAAAGCTCCTCCATCCTGTATCCGGAATAGATCCAGATATCCGCTCGCGGCACTTCCCGTCTGACCCTTTCCACAAGGCGTCTCACCTCAACCTGATTTGCCGGTTCCATAGGCTCACCCCCAAGTATGGACAGGCCCTTTATATATTCCGGTCGAAGAGTTTCTATAATAAAGTCCTCAGTTGCCCGGGTATATTCCTTACCGAAATCAAAATCCCATGTTTCCGGATTAAAGCATTCCCTGCAGTGATGTGTACACCCGGAAACAAAAAGGGAAGTCCTGCAGCCTTCCCCATTTGCTATGTCACATTCAAATATCTGCCCGAATTTCATATATGCCGCTCAGATCATACAGGCCGCTGTTCTGCTGCACCATCCTCAATCACGGCCGTTGACATATGAAGCACTCTTTCCTGTATTTCCTGTGTCCGCCCCTGATTCCAATAGTTGGTTCCAATATATCCACAGGTTCTGCGAGCCACGTTCATCCGGTTCTGATCCTCATTCCCGCACGAAGGGCATCTCCATATCAGCTTACCGTGAGGATCGGTAACGATCTGTATCTCTCCGTCGTATCCGCAAACCTGACAATAATCACTCTTCGTATTAAGCTCCGCATACATTATATGCTCATAAATAAACTGCATCACGGAAAGAACCGCATCAATATTATCAGTCATCTTCGGCACTTCCACGTAGGATATGGCGCCTCCCGGTGACAACGCCTGAAAATCAGACTCAAATGCAAGCTTCTTAAAGGCATCGATCTTTTCACGGACATTCACATGATATGAATTCGTGATATAGTTATGATCAGTTACATCCTTAATCTTGCCGAACCGTTTTTGCAGGCACTTGGCAAACTTATACGTAGTGCTTTCCAAAGGAGTGCCGTAAACGGAATAATCTATATTTTCCGCCTGCTTCCACTCCGCACACTTATCATTCAGCTTCTGCATCACTTCCAGAGCAAACGGTCTTGCTTCTGCATCAGTATGACTCTTACCCGTCATATATTTACACATCTCATAGAGACCGGCATATCCAAGCGATATCGTAGAATATCCGTTATACAGAAGCTTATCTATCTTCTCTCCCTTTTGAAGCCTTGCAATGGCCCCATGCTGCCAGAGAATAGGAGCCACATCGGATGTCGTACCGAGAAGCCTTTCGTGCCTGCACCTCAGGGCGCGGTGGCACAGCTCAAGCCTGTCCTCCAGTATCCTCCAGAATCTGTCCATATTTCTGTTACTGGAACAGGCAACATCCACAAGATTTATCGTAACTACCCCCTGATTGAATCTGCCGTAGTATTTATGTTTTTCTCCTTCAGGACTGAATCTGTCTACTGTAAGGAAGGAGCGGCAGCCCATGCAGGGATAAACGTCCCCGCTCTTATATTCCCTCATCTTCTTTGCAGATATGTAGTCGGGAACCATGCGCTTTGCAGTGCACTGCGCTGCAAGCTTTGTAAGGTACCAGTATTTTGTCCCTTCTTTTACATTATCCTCATCAAGCACATATATCAGCTTGGGGAAAGCGGGTGTAATATAGACTCCCTTTTCATTCTTCACACCCTCTATGCGCTGCTTCAGCATTTCTTCTATCACCATGGCAAGGTCATCTCTGAGCCTTCCCTCCGGAACCTCGTCAAGGCACATGAAAACCGTGATGAACGGCGCCTGCCCGTTGGTCGTCATAAGCGTTGTCACCTGATACTGCATGGTCTGGACACCATGCTTTATTTCTATCAGGGTACGCCTTTCGGCGATCGCATTTATGCGCTCCTCGTCTACGAGTATGTCATTTTCCAGCATCTCCTCGCGAACCTCTTTACGGAACTTCTGCCTGGAAACATCGACAAAAGGGGCGAGATGGGAAAGCGTAATGGACTGCCCCCCGTACTGTGACGAAGCTATCTGCGCTATACATTGAGTAGCGATGTTGCAGGCTGTAGAAAAGCTTTTCGGCTTCTCTATCATGGTGTCTGATACGACAGTACCGTTCTGCAGCATGTCATCGAGATTTACAAGACAGCAGTTGTACATATGCTGTACATAGTAATCACTGTCATGGAAATGAATAACGCCGGCTCTGTGAGCTTCCACAACATCCTTCGGCAGGAGCACACGATTTGTAAGATCTCTCGACACCTCCCCGGCCATATAGTCTCTCTGAACCGAGACTACCATCGGATTCTTGTTGGAGTTCTCCTCCTTGACCTCCTCGTTATCGTATTCCACAAGAGTCAATATCTTGTCATCAGTAGTATTGCTCTTTCTTGCAAGCTCCCGGCTGTACCTGTATATTGTGTATACGGTGGCAACCTTATATGCTCCCTCCTGCTGTATAGCTTCTATAACATAATCCTGTATCTCCTCAACTCCCGCCTCATGATCAAGATCCTTGAGCTTGAGCCTGACCTTTTCCTCTATGACCGTTACCTGAGAATCCAGCAGCCTATCCTTTTCCCTGACCTCATTATTGGCCTTTTTGACCGCTTCGATGATCTTGTCAGCATCGTACGTGACTTCCTTGCCGTTTCTCTTGATAATGTTCATCTGCCGTTTCTCCCCCCCAGATATAAGATTAATGATGATTCCTATTCTGTCCAGTTGCGGGTTTGGTTTACATAGTATGCCGCCCTTTGTGCGAATTAAAGACCATACGGGTTTCGCATGGCCTTATTTGAGCGGAATCGCCATATTTAGTGAGCCAAAACTTGTTTACCACAACATGTAGGTATATATTAACTCTCAATCAACATCTTGTAAAGAGAAAAAAATGTATACATTATGGTACCCTCCGTCAAAACCACTCTGCAATCGAAAAGAGCCCGAAGATATGATAATATAATGATACAAACGCCAAAAGTCTAAATGGCGTTTGAACTTGTTCAAAAAGCCATTTGACTTTGG
>CACZNY010000187.1 GCA_902782655.1 uncultured Lachnospiraceae bacterium | reverse complement strand
TAGCACCCCGCTACGCCTACGTTTTTTGACACGCACTCTCAGGCAAGCATTCGTCGCATTAGGCCAGTTATTTTGCGAACGTTATACCAGAACCCGATCAGGGGATCGGAGTACCCGTCTTTAAAGCACTTCGTCCGCTACCTTACGGAGGGTTTCAGCCGAGGCTTTGAGAGCGGATATCTCCTCTTCGCTCAATGAGATCGGGACGGTGCCCTCTACTCCGTTTCTTCCGACTATGGCCGGCATGCTGATGGTTATGTCCGAAATGCCGTGATTGTCGTGCTGAAGGCATGAAACCGGAAGGATGGACTTCTCATCACGCACTATGGCTTCAAGGATACGCCTTACGGACATGGCTATGCCATAGTAGGTGGCGCCCTTTTTCTCGATTATCTCATAAGCGCTGTTTTTCACGTTCTCCGCTATCCGCTTCATGGAAGCTATATGATCGAAATGGCCGCGAAGCTCACAGAAGTCATTAAGCGGAACCCCTGAAACATTGGCACTGGACCATACCGCTATCTCGCTGTCTCCATGCTCTCCTATGATATAAGCATAGACAGAACGGGGATCGACGCTCAGATGCTCGCCAAGAAGGTATTTGAGCCTTGCCGTGTCAAGCACCGTGCCCGAGCCGAAAACCCTGTTCTCGGGAAAACCTGAAAGCCTGATAGCCGCATGTGTGAGGATATCCACCGGATTGGCGACTATCAGAAGTATCCCGTCTTTATTATATTCCGCTATCTTCGGGATAATGGAATTAAATATGCCAACGTTCTTTTTCACAAGGTCAAGCCTGGTCTCACCGGGCTTCTGTCCCGCTCCCGCCGTCACTACGACAACAGCGGCATCCGCTATATCCTTATAATCTCCGGCATAGATCTTCATTGGTCTGGCAAAGGGAAGACCGTGGCTTATATCGAGCGCCTCTCCCTCAGCCTTCTCTGTATTGGCATCAATAAGCACCATCTCGGAGAAAAGTCCGCTCTCCATAATGGCGAAGGCAGATGCCGCCCCCACAAAACCGCATCCTATCACTGCTGTCTTCCTGTCATTGATCGTGCATCCCATAGCTCATTCCCTCCTATACGATTACGACATTTTACTCTCCGGCTGACTCCCTCAATAGCTGATGACTCAGCCCGGAAAATGCACCACTGCCTCCTGTATACTATGCGCCGATAAGCTTTGCTACTACTACGAATCGGCCGTTGTCCTGCTCATAGTCGCAGGTGGAAAGGGTTATCAGCCTGTCTCCCCACCTCGCATCCACACCGGTATCATACATGGACAGAGCCTTCATATTGTTGACTCCGGCCATGAAATCCTTCTCATTATCGGGATCTATGAAATCATAATACCTGAACCCGATATCGGTATCCGTATACACCTGGGACTCAAAAGCCGCCATTATCTGCCAGGTACCGGTCTCATATATGCTGTTGAACCTTAGATAGGGATGCTCCCTGTAGTAGCTCTCAGACTTATACTTGTCCAGATCGCCAAACATGGCTCCGCTCCTCATATGATGCCCGTAGATTATAAGATTGGCGGTGGGCTTTATCACGCTGCATCTGTCATCCATGAAAAGCGAGCCGTTTTTATCCTGCTGCTGGTCGAAATTATGATCCAGATAATAATTACTGTCACCGTTGACCGACTGCATCACCGGATAGTTTACCTTGGTTCCTTCTATGGTGATCCAGCCTATGATATTCTGATTCTTATCAAGAAGGGGTTCAAAATCAGAAAGGACATAAAGGACTCTTGTCGGCTCATCCTCTCCCTCTGCCTCGACAGCTACAGGCTCTGCGCCGGCTGAAGGCTTGCCTCCGGGCACAGAAGTATCCGCCCCTATCCTGTTTGAAAGGGCGGACACGTCTTTTTCGGTTCTGTTTAAGTCATAACAATACCATCCCACATAGCCGAAACAGCCTAAAGCTATGAGGAGGAAGAACATCCTGACAATATTTCTTTTCATGGGAACAATTATACCCGCTCAGGGAACCCGCGTAAACGCCCCGGGCAGATTTATCCGTTTGCGGCGCCTGCGGCGTTTGTAACCTTCAGCTCTGAAACCATGGTGCTTATCTCCGCCATAAGTGTCTGGAAATTACTGATAAGCTCCACATTCTTGCTGCTGATCTCCGATGCCTCTCTGGTGGAAGCTGAGATCTGCTCAGAGGAAGCTGAAAGTGAGGATACATTATCCGCTATTCCGTCATTGGCACCGCTTAAGCGGTCTACCAGGCTGTTTATCTCCCTTGCTCCGTCATCAAGCTTCGACGCGCCGTCATATATGGCTCCGAACTGCTCGGAAGCCTCCTGGGCTGCATTCTTCTGGCTTCCCGCTATTTCCACGCTCTTATCAGCCTTGCTCACCACCTCGTCGGCGTCATTGGAAAGTCCCTCCAGCACCGAAGTGATCTTCTCCGTAGCTTCCTTGGTCTGTTCCGCAAGTGCCCTTATCTCATCTGCAACGACCGCAAAGCCCTTGCCGGCTTCTCCCGCACGCGCCGCTTCTATGGAAGCATTGAGCGCAAGAAGGTTTGTCTGCGATGATATGGCAAGTATCAGATCATTTATATCCTTTACCTCAGCCGATTTATCCTTAAGGTTCAGAGCAGAGGTCTTCATCTGAGTACCGAAATCTATAGCCTGATCCACATGATCCGCCAGCTGCTTCATGGCATCCGAGCCTTTCTCGGCTGCGCTCTTCGTATCGGCTGAGCTCTCCATGATATTACGGGACTTCTCACCGGTATCGGAGATTATCTCCTGTATGTCCTGAGTCTGGGAGGTCTGGGAGCTTATGGCGTCCTTATTCGCAGTGATCCCCTCACTGATGCCTGACAGGGTATCATTCATCCCCTCTGTCTCTCCGAGTATCTCATTCAGGGACTCCTCTGCCTTGACTATATCCTCATTCACGCCCCTGGCGACCTCGGCTATGCGGGCTATGCTTATCTTATTCATCTCATTCTCAGCGGAAATCTCTCCAAGGGTGGTTTCCAGCCTTGCGACATACCTTGCTGTACCGGCGCAGAGCACTATTCCAAGCGCGGCCACAAGGGATCCCAGGATTATATCGGGCACCGGGGAGGCTACCCCTGCAGCATTCATTATCACTATCGCAGCCGCCAGTGTAATATCTATGGTGAATAAGACTAAAGCAGTCGTTTTGTTGTCAAGCAGTTGTTTCATATTCCACTCCGCCCCCTGTTTTTGTGCAAACAAAATGGTCTCAAAAATCCTTCCGAAAATTTCGAGACCTATCTTACATCAAAACCACCCGCTATGTCTACTATAAATTGTGTATATTTTCGCATAAACCACAATATATAGTTTTTATGTAACCTAGTGTAGCACTTTTTAATTAATTATACTTTTCGCGAAGTATACATTTTCGCTCTGCAAGGCGTTTTTCTGAGTGCGATGGGGTT
>CACZNY010000186.1 GCA_902782655.1 uncultured Lachnospiraceae bacterium | reverse complement strand
GAGTGATGAATACATGCAGAGGGTGGCATCCTTTGTAAACAGCAGGCTGGAGGAATACAGGAAGGTGGACAGCTACAGGAGGCTTCCTGCCGATACTCAGAATGTCCTGGTTCTGCTTAATATAGCTGATGAATACTTCAAGACCAGGGAACAGGTGGAGCAGCTCAATGAGGATCTGGAAAGACGCGACAAGGATCTCTACGACGTAAAGCATAACCTTGTATCCGAGATGAGCAAAAACGAAGCCCTTGAAGCCACCATGAAGGAGATGCGGGACGAGATAAACCAGAAGGAGAAGAGGATAGTACAGCTGGAGACCGAGCTTAATCATACAAGAGCCGCAAGGATGCAGCAGCAGGCCGCGGTCAGGCAGGCTCCCAAAAAGCAGTGATCATTCAGTCTTTTTGATGAAGTGCCCTCCGGTATATGAGCTGTAGGGAGGAGCGGCATCATAGACCCTGTCCTTTATCAGCCGGATGAAATATCCGGCTGTTTCTTTTGTTTCATGAGGAGACTCGGTAGTGAAATACAGCCGTACCGATGAGGGCGAAAGCCGGGATATTTTGTCCGCGTGGGCATGGAGCGAGAGCGGGACAGAATTATATATCACGTTATAGCAGCTTCTGCAAAAACATATAACGGGGAAACCGGTATCTGTCCTGTCCGTAAGGGTGAGCTCATGCCCCTTTTCGATATCCTTTTCACAGCGGTCATCGTGGGTATTCCTGAAGACACAGCCCGCGCTGATCATCATGGGAACCCTGCCGTAGATCATAAGCTCTGAGCCCTCCATTCCACGGGCCTCAAGCTCCCTGAAGGTAAGCTCCAGCGGCGCGGTATCAAAGGAGACCCCGAGTGATCTGAGGAATCCCCTTGAAGCTTTGTTGAAAGTATAGAGAGTATGATCCGCATATATCTCACCCTTGTATCCCCTGCGCCGTAAAAAGCCCAGTCCGTCGATGCTTCTTGCAAGAAGCCGGGGCATGGAAAGCATAGCTTCACATTCTTTTGCGGCATCCTCCCTGAATATATAGGGCAGGGTGTTCCCGGGATGGAAGATCCTGCTTATCCCGTCCATTTCATACAAGGCCTCAGCCTGGCTTTTCTTTTCACATACTGCGCTTATATCCATCGGTAAGCCTTTCCGTCATCATATCGAGGGCTCTGCGCCTGAGGTCGTTTACGGAGGAGATGCGCACGAAGGTATTGCCGTCGGTATCAATGTCAATGCTTTCAAATGAAAAAACAAAATCGCCGGTTTTTTTAAGCTGCTTCCTGTAATCATCAGCAGTCATGGCATGGCTTCTTGCGGGCTCCGCCACATCTCCCGAAGCCCGTATCCTGATATCAGGACAGTCTGAAGGGCTTATCTCAAGCTGAAGCTCATGTCCGGTATAGGCCTCAAGACGGGCCTTAAGAGGAAGCCTGCAGTCTTCAAACTCCGCCTTTGACTTATCCTCACGCTTATAAGAGCCCTTGTCCATGGTTATCATCTTAAGGCCGTTATGCCTGTAATAATAACCCCTTGATATGCCTCCCCGTGAGTAAAGCTCCGTAAGACGGCTCCTGTCATCCTTCAGGGGCTTATATTTGATGTCAGGCTCACCCATTATCCGGTCGATGCTCCGTCTGTATATCTCGGTAACCCCGTAAACATAGGCAGGGCTTTTCATCCTGCCTTCTATCTTGAAGGAATCAATGCCAGCCCGGATAAGCTCATCCAGTATATCTATGACGCACATATCCTTCATCGAAAGAAGATATTTCTCTTTTATCCTTCCCGCGCTGAAGGGCTGTCTGCAGGGGCCGGCGCACCTTCCCCTGTTTCCCGAGCGTCCGCCGAGAAAAGAGGACATAAGGCAGAGCCCCGAGTAGCTGTAGCACATGGCTCCGTGAATGAAGCATTCAAGCTCCATACCGGTTTCCTTTTTTATTCCCTTTATCTCTTCAAGTGAAAGCTCCCTTGAGGGCACTATGCGTGACACGCCCATTTCCTTTAGAAGCCCGGCACCGTATGCTGAGGATACGGACATCTGGGTGGAAGCATGGATGCTGATCCCTGGAAACTCAGAGCTTAATAATGAGACAAGCCCCATATCCTGCACTATGATGCCGTCCAGACCCTCCATGTACAAAGGCTTTATAAGATCATATAATTCCCGGAACTCATCAGGCTTTATGAGGGTATTCAGGGTCAGATATATCTTTTTGCCGAATAAATGCATGCGGTCTATGGCACTTAAGAATTCATCCGGGGTGAAATTGCCGGCATAGGCCCTGGCGCCGAATCTGTCCACTCCGGCATAGATGGCATCGCATCCTCCGGCAAGAGCCGCTTTAAGACACTCCATATCCCCGGCAGGGGAGAGGAGCTCCGGTTTTTCATTTTTATATACGCTTTCCATGTGCACATTGTATATCAAAAAGAGCTCCGCCGCCACAACGTTGACAGGCAGACCGCAAAAGAGATAAAGTTTCTCCTATGTGAAAAAATGAAAAAAGGACACTGTAGCTTTTGGCAGGACTTTCCAGATACTTTATAGCCATATTCGTGATCTTCTATACCTTTCACTGCTTTGCCGTCTTTTCATACAGAGACGACGGGGAGAGAGGCTTATTTTACGTGTTTCAGAATGTACTCATGGCAATGACGCATATACTGGGCTTCTACGTGCTTTATGTGAGGACGGAGGATCCTGCCCTTATGATGCTCTGCGTGCTGGAGGAGCTTTTGCTCTTTGCCATGCTTATCCTGTACAGGCTTTTCTATCCCACGGCATCAAGGCTTATCACCAATAATATCTGCATGCTTCTGGCCATAAGCTTTGTCATATTGGCAAGGCTTTCCCATACAAGAGCCTGGAAGCAGTTTGCCATAGCAGCTGTCGGCACGGCTGTGGCCATGCTCGTGCCTTATCTTATCCGGAAGATAGACCTTGTAAGATATTATTACTGGGCTGCGGGGATAGCGGGGCTTGTGGTGCTGCTTGTCATGATGACCATAGGCACCGTCACCAACGGCTCGAAGATATCACTTACCGTTTTCGGGATAACCTTCCTGCCATCTGAGTTTGTCAGGCTTCTGTACATTTTCTTCATAGCGGGGATGCTGACGGATCCTGACCACAGGAATCCTGAAACGGGCCGGATAGAGCTGCCCCAGCTTTTGGCCTGCACCGTGATAGCCATCCTCCATGTGGGGATACTTGCCATGTGCAAGGATCTGGGGAGCGCGCTGATGTTCTTCGTGGTCTTCGTTTTCATGCTCTATACGGCGACAAGGGCGCCTATAGTGCTGGCGGGAGGCTTCGGGGGCATGGCTCTGGCTTCGCTTGCGGGCTACAGGCTCTTTGCCCATGTGAGGAACAGGGTCAGGGCCTGGAGGGATCCCTTTGCGGATATAGAGGGCACGGGATACCAGGTGTCCCAGTCCCTATTTGCCATAGGCACCGGCTCCTGGTTCGGCCTTGGGCTTATGGGAGGCTCACCGAAGGCGATACCGGAGGTGGCGAAGGATTTCATCTTCGCTGCCATATCAGAGGAGATGGGGGCTTTGACGGCGCTTTGCATCATACTGATAAGCCTTTCCAATTTCCTGATGTTCATGAATATTTCCATGTCAATGAATGACATTTATCTGCGCCTCATGGCAGTGGGGCTTGCGGTAAACTACGGCTTTCAGGTGATACTTACCATAGGAGGCGTGACGAAATTCATTCCCCTTACGGGCATCACCCTGCCCCTTGTAAGCTACGGAGGAAGCAGCGTTCTGGTCACCTTTATCTATTTTTCCGTCATCCAGGGTCTGTATGTGCTTGAGCGTGATACCGGCAGGGGAGATGACGGTGACGGCTATGATGATGCATATGATGATTACGGATATGAGGAATATGAATGAGGAAGCATGAGCTCTGGATAATAGTCTATATATTCCTCGCCATCTTCCTGTCCATGACGGCGTATTTTGTATATACCGTTCAGTTCAGTGCGAAGGCCACGGTGAATGACAGCCATAATACAAGAAAGAAGGATCTTGAAAAGCAGGTGATAAGAGGCACCATATATGCCGCTGACGGATCAGTGCTGGCGCAGGAGGCGCTTGACAGTGAGGGGAAGGAGATAAGAAATTACCCCTACGGCCCGCTCTTTGCACACATAGTGGGCTTCTCCACCATGGGCTCCACGGGGATAGAAAGCGCTGCCGCAGTGGATCTTCTGACCTCCAATGCTCCCGTATCGGAGAAGCTTCAGAAGGAGATGGCAGGCGTCAGGAATACGGGTGACAATATCCATACCTCGCTCCGCCCGGATCTGCAGGAGGCCTGCTACAGCGCTCTGGAGGGATACAGGGGAGCGGCAGTCGTACTGGAAGCAAAGACCGGCAGGATACTCGCCATGGTCAGCAGGCCGGATTTCGATCCCAATACCGTATCCGAAAACTGGGCACAGATATCAGAGGACGAGAAGGAATCGCCTCTTGTGAACCGGGCTACCCAGGGACTGTATCCTCCGGGAAGCATATTCAAGATAGTGACTCTTCATGAATATATGAAGGAGCATCCTTCGGACTATGAAGACTATGCTTATGACTGTACGGGAAGGATCACTGCAGACGGTTCAAGCATTGAGTGCTTCCACGGAAGCGTACACGGACATGAAAACCTCCTTGAATCCTTTGCGGACAGCTGCAATACCTCCTTTACCAATATAGGCCTGTCCCTTGATATACCGAAGCTTTCCGATACGGCTGACAGGATGCTGTTTAAGAGGGTGCTGCCCACTGACCTTCCGTACAGCAGATCCAGGTATTCCTTAAGCTCGGCTTCCGATACAGGGACCGTAATGCAGACTGCCATAGGACAGGGCGGGACTTTAGTGACTCCGCTCCATATAGCGCTTATAACTGAAGCCATAGCCAATGGAGGCACTATGATGAGGGCGCAGGAAATATTGAAAAAAACCAATTATCAGGGTACCCTTATAAAGGAATACAAGCCGGAGGAATATAAGAGGATAATGACCGGACCGGAGGCTGAGGCCATGACTGAATATATGAAGCAGGTCTGCAAAACGGGTACGGGAAAGAAGCTCGCAGGTCTTCCATATACCGTAGCAGGGAAGACAGGCTCTGCGGAGTTTGGAAATGTAAAGGGGCAGAGCCATTCGTGGTTTACGGGCTTTTCAAACCCCGACGACCCTGATATAGTTGTGACAGTGATAATGGAGAACGGAGGCTCGGGTTCTGAAAACGCCGTGCCTGCAGCAAAAAAGATTTTTGACAGGTATTACGGTCTGTAAAAGGATGAGCAGCCGGCTACCGTCATCGGCCGTACTTTGGCCGTCAGTTGTAAAATGGCTATTTTAGGATGAGAAAAGACAGGACAAGCAGAAAATGGTATAAGCTGGATAATGCCGCGAAGATAATCCCTTCCTCCGCGAAGGGGGCGGATACAAGAGTTTTCCGCATCTGCTGCGAGCTTAAGGAGGAGGTGGATTGCGGTATCCTCCAGCAGGCTCACGACGAGATAGCGGATGACTTTCCCATATTTCACAGCGTGCTTAAAAAGGGCTTCTTCTGGTATTACCTGGAGGACACGGATCTGAAATTAAAGGTGGAGGAGGATCATCTCCCTGCCTGCGCGCCCATATACTATCCGGGCAGGGTGAACCTGCTCTACAGGGTCACTTATTTCAGGCACAGGATAAACCTTGAGATGTTTCATGTGCTTGCGGACGGCACGGGCGGCATCATCTTCTTAAAAAGGCTCGT
>CACZNY010000185.1 GCA_902782655.1 uncultured Lachnospiraceae bacterium | reverse complement strand
AGCCGAGGAGGTGATGGAAGGCCTGATTAACGATAAGTATGAGGAGGAGGATGAGGCTTTCTTAAACTTCGTCGATTATGCGTCCACTGGAAGGGATGATTCGGGGGTGGCGGAGGCCATACGGAGCCTCTGCAGGTTTGCGACGGCCCGTCCCGATCCGGAAGGGTATATCAAGTCGATGATGAAGGAATATGAGGCGGAGACGGAGGCTCGGCTTGATGAGACCTTATTCATGCATAAGCTCCTGGAAATGGCGGAGGAGAGGCTTAGGCTTGCAGGGAAGATACTGGAGCATGCCATTGACGTCTGTGATGAGCCCGGAGGGCCTTATACCTACAGGGAGGCACTGATCAGCGATCTGGAGCTTCTCAACGCTTTGGGGACAAGGGACACCTATACCGGCTTTCAGCAGGCTCTGCAGGGGATCTCCTTTGCCGCGCTTTCCAGGAAAAAGGATGACAGCATAGATCCCGGGCTCAGGGAAAAAGCAAAAAAGCTGAGAGAGAGGGCTAAGAAGATAATAAAGGAGGAGCTTGCCGGCGGGCTTTTTGAAAAGAGTACGGATGATATTTTATTTGAACTGAAAAGCTGCCTGCCCTATGTGACTGCACTTTCCGGGCTTACCCTCGAATATATGGAAAGGTATGCTGCGGCCAGGCAGGAGAGGGGAGTGGCGGACTTTTCGGATCTTGAGCATATGGCTCTTGATATCCTCAAGGATAAGGAGACCAGGGAGGTGATAAGCGGACGCTACAGAGAGCTTATCATAGATGAGTATCAGGACTGCAGCCGGGTGCAGGAGGCCATATTCACGGCCATCGCAAACGGGCACAACTATGTGGCGGTGGGAGATGTGAAGCAGAGCATATACAGCTTCAGGGATGCCTGTCCCGGGCTTTTCATGAATAAATACGAGCGTTATCAGAAAGGGACGGATGATGCCTCCAGGCTTATCACCCTTTCAAGGAATTTCAGGAGCAGCATTCCGGTGACGGAGACCGTAAACTGCGTTTTTTCACGGATAATGTCAAGGCAGTGCGGGGGAGCCTGCTATGATGACAGCCAGAGCCTGCATTACGGCGGTATCTATGAGAATGACTTTCCCGGATGGAAGGGAGAATACCTGAGGATTGAGTGCGATCCCGACGGGGAAGAGGATGCCGTAACGAGCGAGGCCAGGGCTATAGCGGCACGTATAAAGAGTATGGTGGGTGAAAAGGCGGAGGAAAACCGGACAGCGGAAACTGCGCTTAGGATAGAGAGCCGTAAGGATCACAGCGTTCATGACTGTACCTACGGCGATATAGTGATACTGCTGAGATCCGTAAGGGGGATAAGTGAGACCTTTGCGGATGTCTTCGCTGCAGAAGGAATACCGCTGGTCTTTGATTCGAGGAGCGGATATCTGCTCTCCTTTGAGATAAAAGAGATAATGAACCTGCTTAAGGTCATTGATAACCCAAGGCAGGACATACCGCTTGCCGGGGTAATGATGGGATATTTCGGAGGCTTCGATCCCTCCGATATGGTATATGTGCGGGCTCATGCATCGGCCGGAGATCTGTATGACAGCCTGAAGGCTGCGGCAGAAGATGATGAGACCGGTACTGAAGGCAGCAGTCTCACTCAAAGATGCAAAGCCTTCCTTGAGATGCTTGCTTCATACAGGAAAAAGGCTGTCTACACCCCCATACATGAGCTGGTGGATGTGATAATATCTGATTTCCATTACGACCGCTATGTGAGGGCGCTGCCTGACGGTGTGAGGCGTGAGGGGAATCTGAGACTTCTTAAAAAGAGGGCTTCCGACTATGAAAAGACAAGCTTTCACGGACTCTTCAAATTCTTAAGATATATCGAGAACATGAAGAAATACGAGATTGACTTCGGTGAAGCTCAGGGAAACGGAGCGGGGGATGCAGTGCGTATAATGAGCATACATCACTCAAAAGGGCTTGAATTCCCCGTGGTATTCGTGAGCACCCTCGGAAGGAATATGAACAGATCGGATTCCAGGGCCGTGATGCTCTTTGACGATGATCTGGGAGCGGGACTGGATCTTATAATACGTGAGCGCAATCTGAAGATAAGGACCCTCATAAAGAAGGTCATGGCCAAAAAGATGAATGCAGCTGCTGTCAGCGAGGAGATGAGGGTTTTGTACGTGGCGATGACAAGGGCGGAGAATAAGCTCATCCTTACAGCAAAGATGAGCGGAGGTACAGAGAAGACCGACCCTTCAGAGGCAGGGTCACTGGCTGATTTCGTGGATACCGCTGCAGAGCTTTCAAAGGAAAGCCTGGCATACGAAATATCAGACGTGCCCTTTGTGAAGGCTGAGGAGGGGCAGGTGCTGCCCGAACCCGCCGAGGCTCCGATAAAGAAGGTGCTGAGGCTTAAGGAGAGTATCAGCGCGGATGAAGTAAAGGGAATACTTGAGGATATAAGGTATGTCTATCCCTATGAGAGGTCGGTGAATGTGCCGCAGAAGGTTTCGGTATCCTTCATAAAGCACGAGGCCATGGAGGAGAAGGGCGTTTCCATAGCCTCCGACCCCAGAGGAGACAGGGTGATACCCACCGCAGGGGCTTTGAGGGGGACAGCGGTGCATACTGCCTTTGAGAACCTTCCTTTGGAGCTTGAGCCGGAGGAAGCGCCGGTGCAGGCTTTTCTTGACGGACTGGTGGCGAAAAGGAAGCTTTCGGCGGAGGAGAGAGGATATATCAAAACGGATGATATCATTGACTTCCTTAAAAGCGATATCTGCAGACGGATGGGAGAAGCCTTTGAAAGGCATGAGCTCTACAGGGAGCAGCCCTTCATCATATCCGTTCCTGCCTCTGATATAGACAGGGCATATCCTGCTGAAGACCGTGTGATGGTACAGGGGATAATAGATGCCTTTTTTACGGAGCAGGGCAGGGTGGTTGTAGTAGATTATAAGACGGACAGGGCAGCTGACAGTCAGGTGCTTATAGACCGGTATCAGTCACAGCTTGATTATTATGAGAGGGCACTTCGCCAGCTGATGGCAGTGAAGGAGTCAGAGAAGGTGATATATTCGGTTTCGCTTGCTAAGGAGATAAGGCTTAAATGAAAAAGGCAGCTTCCGTGGTTTGGAAATACATGGCCGTATTTACAGCGGCGGTAGTGATACTTACCGCGATCCTCTGTCTTGCCGCCATGATACCGAAGGAGAAGATAAGAGAAAATGCTCTTGAGTCAGCGGAATACTTCAGCCGGGGAGAGCTGTTTCCGATGGTAATCGAAGGCGTGAAAGGATCAATGCAGGATCACTATGCAGACTCCATCCTGCTGAATATAGCCTGGAGCTATGATGTCAGATATCCCTTAAGATCGGTAATGCTTTCGGCATATTACTTTACACCCGATCATGAGGAAAACGAAAATTTCCTGATGGCTGTAAGGGATGATACAGAGCCCAACCAGCAGTATCTCCGCTACTGGCACGGCTCGATAGCTGTCGTCAGACCGCTCCTTACCATCCTGCCCGTGAGAGGGATATATGCTTTCAATGCTGTTTTGCTGATGCTGCTCTTCCTGATCCTGATGACAGCGCTGATAAGAATGCATGAGCCCGTTCCTGCCTTCGGTATCCTCATGGGGAGCATTCTCACCGCCTGGTGGTTTGTGCCGCTGTCACTGGAATACACCTGGATGTGCCAGCTTTCCCTTCTGGCCTGTATT
>CACZNY010000184.1 GCA_902782655.1 uncultured Lachnospiraceae bacterium | reverse complement strand
TTATCCATAAGAGTCAGGCTCATGTACTCCTTGCCGTTCTTTGTCGTAAGAGTTGCCGCTTTTTTACAAAGATAAACCGCGGATATCCTGTCTCCCTCAGCTAACTCATTCAGATATTTCATAATATGATCATTCCTTTCATAAGTTCCTGCATTCCTTATGTTGTCTCAAACTTATAGCCAATGCCCCATACCGTGGCGATCCGCCAGGAGTCATGGTCATTTATCTTCTCCCTGAGCCTTTTTATATGCACATCAACCGTGCGGGTATCACCTATGTACTCATATCCCCAGATATGATCCAGAAGCTGCTCCCTCGTAAATACCTGGTTGGGAGAAGAAGCCAGGAAATATAATAATTCAAGCTCCTTCGGCGGCATATCTATGATCTGGCCGTTATACAAAACAGAATAATTCGTAAGATTGATGGACAGATCCGGGTAATCTACTTTCTTGATCGCAGAACCATCCGGCTTCTCCTGCATGACAGGCCTGTACCGTCTCAGCACTGCCTTTACCCTGGCCACAAGCTCCTTGGAGTCAAAGGGCTTTTCCATATAGTCATCTGCTCCGAGCTCAAGTCCCAGAACTTTATCGAAAACCTCTCCTTTAGCAGACAGCATTATGATAGGAGTCTGGCTTTTTGCCCTCACCTCGCGGCATACCTGATATCCGTCTATTCCGGGAAGCATCAGATCCAAAAGCATCAGATCAGGCTCAAATCTGTCAAATGTCTGAAGAGCGGCTTCCCCATCGTGGACTATCTGGGTTTCGAAACACTCCTTCGTCAGATATAGGGATATTAATTCAGCTATATTTTCATCATCATCTACAATCAGGATCTTCTGTTTATTTGACATATCTTCTCCCCGGCTTATAAGGACATAAGATCTCCCTAAGCAAGCCTTACTTTAGTTTTACTATCGTGACCCCCGCATCTCCCTCTCCATATTCACCGGAGCGGTATGATCTTACATATTTAATCTTTTTCAGCTCTCTCTGCACGGCCTCCCTGAGTTTCCCGGTCCCCTTGCCATGCACTATCCTTACCTCAGAAAGATGGGACATATACGCATCGTCCAGATACTCCCCAAGCCTCGCAAGTCCTTCATCCACTGTAAGCCCTATTATATTCAGCTCCGAAGATATCGTCATGGCATGGGATAATCCACGCATTCCCGAGCCGTCCGGCTTATTTTTCCCTTTTTTTTGAGTCTTTACCGGAATAAGATCTTTTATGTTTGTCTTGTAGTTGATTATACCACAGAGCACGGAAAGGTTCCCTTTTCCATCCGGAAGGGTTGAAACAGTTCCCCTGAAACCGGACGATACTATCTCTACCTCCATACCGGGCTTCACATCCTTCGCCTCTATTCCGGCACCAGCTTCCCTTTCTTTTTTGGGGGAATCCTGTCTTTCAATGCCGCGCCGGAGCATAGCCCTGTCATTCTCCAGCTTTTTTACGTCCTCGCGGCCAGCGCCCGTTCCGAATTTATTTATATCCCTCAGTACGGCATCAGCCTGCAGCTTGGCATCCTGCAGGATATCCGATGCCTCTTTTTTTGCCTTTTCTATTATGCGGTCATGCTCTCTGCTGAGCTTCTCTCTGGTCTCGTTCAGCTCCTGTCTGAGAGCCGCTGCCTCATTCCTCTCATTATCAGCCTCTGCCTGCAGTTTTTCCAGCTCCTGCCTCGCTTCATCCAGCCGTCCAACCACTGACTCGAACTCGCGGTCTGATTCATCCATGCGTCTTTCAGCTTCTTCTATCACATATCCGGGCAATCCGAGCTTTTTCGATATGGCAAATGCATTGCTTTTTCCGGGAACTCCTATCAGCAGATGATAAGTGGGAGACAGTGTCTCTACATCAAATTCGCAGCTTGCATTTTCTATCCCGGGGGTATCAAGGGCATACATCTTCAGCTCGGAATAGTGTGTTGTCGCCATAGCCCTTATCCCCCTTACATGAAGGAAATTCAATATTGATATCGCCAGAGCCGCACCTTCCTCAGGGTCAGTTCCTGCACCCAGCTCGTCAAAAAGGCAGAGAGATTCCTTATCACATTTTTTCAATATATCCACTATGTTTGCCATATGGGAAGAAAACGTCGAAAGCGACTGCTCTATGCTCTGCTCATCCCCTATATCGGCATATATCTCCCTGAACATGCCAAGCTTCGATCCCTCTGAAGCGGGAATAAAAAGCCCTGATAAGCCCATGATGGTCAGAAGTCCCGCGGTTTTAAGCGTTACCGTCTTTCCTCCCGTATTCGGTCCCGTGATTATAAGCTGATCGAACTCCTTTCCCAGGTAGATATCAATGGGAACAGCTTTTTTTTCATCTATCAGCGGGTGCCTCGCTTCCTTAAGGTCAAAAGAAAGATCCTCTGTAAAGACAGGTCTGAAGGCTTTCATATCAAGAGCAAGACGCGCGCAGGCGAAAATATGATCAAGCCCTGTGACGATATCCATATCGGCCAGGATCTGTTCGCTTTCTTCTGCTACCTCCGCGGAAAGCTGACCCAGGATTATCTGTATCTCCTGTTTTTCAGCTATCTGAAGCTCGCGTATTTCGTTATTGAGTCTGACTGACGATGCCGGCTCTATGAAAATTGTAGAGCCCGTAGATGAGGTATCATGAACCATACCGGGGATCTGATTTTTGTATTCGGATCTTACCGGAATGACAAATCTTCCGCCCCGCTGCGTGACCACAGGCTCCATAAGATATGACGCATAAGCTCCCTGTACCATTGACGAAAGCTCGGATCGTATACGATCCTGCGCGTTCCTTATCCCGCGGCGAATGCTCTTAAGCTTCCCCGATGCATCATCGGCTATTTCATCCTCAGAGAGAATGCAGCGGCGTATCTCCTTTACGGTATCCGTTAACGGAATGAGACAGTCAAAGTCATCGCAGAGGGAATCAGGGTTTTCCTCAAACCGCTCTTTCATGCCGTATGCCTTTATCGTATCAATAGTCTCAAGCGTAGACGCGATATCCATAAGCTCTCTTGGCGTCAGGGTTGCTTCTCTTTGTGTAGACAAGACGGATCCACGTACATTCCTTATCCCGCCGAAAGATATCGCTCCGTCCTTAAATATCCGATCCAAAGCGTCAGATACGCGCATCAGTCTGCGCTCAAGATCTGCCTTTGATCTCATGGGCAGGGTTTCCATGCAGAGCTTTTTGGCCTCCTCAGATGCCGCTCTTTCGGAAAGCAACTCAAGTATTTTATTATATTCCAGTTTTTCTATTACTTTCTCATTCATGCTTTGCGCGGACGCCGTTCTCCACCTTGAACTGTCTATGCACTCTCAAAGGTGTTGTGCTATAATTGGAATGTCTTCTATCGTCAGGATTAGTATATAGTATCATTTGGCAATACAGCAAGGTGGCATCTGATTTTATTAGGGAAAAAATAAAAGACCGTCCGGTCGACAAGAAGAAGCTGGCGAAGCGCATAGGAATGACAGTACTGATTGCCGTCATTTTTGGTGTCGTGTCTGCCGTTACTTTTTCTTTGGTCTATGCCCATATAGCTCCGGGAAAAAGGGATTCTATAAAGGAAGTAAGCCTTTCCGGTTCTGAGTCTGCCCCCTCTCCGACCGATACAGTTTCAGACGACACGGAAGGGATCTCTTTGTCTGAAGACGAAGCGGTCTCAGCGGATGATCCTTCCCCATCTGAAAACGAGCCTGCCGAACGTGTCTCTTCCGGTCCATCTACCGTGATCAACAACATAACCAATAATGTCGACATGAGTCCTGAAAACTATGCAAAGCTCTGCAGGTCAGTACATGATGTCGCAGTCTCTGCCGCAAGATCTCTTGTTACGGTAAAAGCCACTACTACCGATACGGACTGGTTTGAAAACCCGTATGAGAACGGAAGCACATCCGTGGGAATGATGATAGCAGATAACGGCAGACAGCTTCTTATCCTTACTGACAGTGATGTTACCGATGAAGCGGATGAAATATCCGTGGTGCTTCCAAACGGGACTACCGCAGAAGCCACAATAGTGAACACTGATCCCGACACATCTTTACAGATAATAGGGGTTCCCCTTTCAGAGCTTAGCGAAGAGACTATTACTGGCATTCAATATGCCAGCTTCGGTTCATCCTCCTACGGTTCGACTACGGGTACTCCTGTCATAGCCATCGGATCGCCCATCGGTGTAGCAAATTCCGAGGCATATGGTTTCATCACTTCCATGTCACAGGAAAAGGAAATGAGTGATTTCAATGTTCACCTGCTTACTACGGACATACACGGTTCCGCAAATTCCTCGGGTGTGATCATTGATTATTCCGGACATGTACTCGGTATAATTACTAATGACTTCGACGGCAGCAATTCGGACAATATGATCACCACTTATTCAATATCCGATATCAGGGATACCATAGAAAACCTGGCAAATGGCAAAGAGCGCACTTATATGGGCATAATCGGCACCAGTGTCAATCAGGAAGCCTCTGATACCTATCATATGCCTGCGGGTGCATATGTTATAAACGTTGATCCGGATTCGCCTGCCATGAAGGCCGGAATCCAGAGTGGAGACGTCATAACAAAGATAGGAACTGAGGAAATAGAGGACTACAATGATTATTCCAAGGTTATTTCCTCTCTGACGGCCGGGGTGGAAACGGTGGTTACAGTACAGCGATTCTCACGGGGTGATTATGCCGAGCTCACCTTTGAGGTGGAGCTTGCAAAGAAATGAAGCTGCACCGCACGCTTTACATTAAACTGATCCTTGCCTATCTGCTATTCTTCCTTCTTTCATTTGTAATGATCTCGACGGTAAACAGCCGGATGATCCTCAGTAATCTTACAGTCACACGGGCGGAATCTTTGTACAGGGAAAGCCGACTTGTTGCGACCACCTATGGCAGCAAGATCTACAGCGGCGGTCCCGCCAGAGAGGACGCGCTGGAACAGCTCATGGCTATCGACACCTATATCTCAGCCGAGATCCGTATAATAGATCCGAACGGACGCCAGATACTCGACAGCCGTTCCTCTGAAGAGACAGTCTTCGAGGATTTCAACCCGGGCAGTATCGGCTCATACTATCTGGTCAGTGATTTTTACGGAACCTATAAGGAAGACTATCTTTCCGTATTCTATCCCATAACAAGCAGATACAGTGTAAGAGGCTATGTCGTTATCCAAATGCCCATGTCCGACCTTTATGCATCGAGGGACAGGCTGTTGGACATATCCTACCTTACCATGCTTTTCATGTATCTGCTCTCCCTTTTAGTCCTCGTAGCCTTCACTCATGCGGTATATTTTCCCATCCGCCGCATCACTACAGCTGCTGAGGAATATGCTCGGGGACATTATGATTATGACCCCGATGTTCACGGCAGGGATGAGATAGGTTATCTTGCAGGAACTCTCCATTATATGGCTTCCGAGATAGGCCGTTCCGAGGACAACCAGAAAAAATTCATTGCAAACGTATCCCATGATTTCAGATCCCCGCTGACATCTATCAGAGGCTATCTCACCGCTATGCTTGACGGTACCATTCCACTGGAAATGCACGAAAAGTACCTCCAGGTCGTCCTTAACGAAACCGAACGGCTCACCAAGCTTACAAACGGTCTGCTGGAATTAAACTCTCTGAACAATCAGGGCATGGTTCTTACCATAACTGATTTTGATATAAACTCTGTCATACGACAGATCTGTGAAACCTTTGACGTGCTCTGCAGGGAAAAGAAGATATCCATAGAGCTTATACTTTCCGGCGAGCATCTCCTGGTATCAGCGGACATGGGAAAGATACAACAGGTGGTAGCAAACCTTGTGGATAATGCCATCAAGTTCTCTCATAGTAATTCAATAATAAAGATTGAAACTACTGAAAAGGGAGAAAGGGTCTTTGTGTCTGTAAAGGATACCGGCATAGGCATACCTGCCGATGCTCAGAAGCTGGTATTTGACCGTTTCTATAAAACCGATCTTTCCAGAGGCAAGGACAAAAAGGGTACGGGGCTCGGCCTTGCTATAACCAAAGAGATCATTCAGGCTCATAATCAGAATATTAACGTGATCTCAACTGAAGGCGTTGGATCCGAATTCATATTTACCCTGGCAAAATCCAAAAATGAATAGGCGGAGCATAAGCTCCGCCTGTTTTCTGCCGGTGACCGGGGTCGAACCGGTACGGGTATTACTACCCACGGGATTTTAAGTCCCGGGCGTCTGCCAGTTCCGCCACACCGGCGCACAGAAAAATATATCACATGATCTGAAAGACATCAAGTCTTTAGCGTTATCTGATCTCTCCTCTAAGTATCACTCCACTGCGGGGCGGAAGCTCCACATGAAGCCTTCCTGCTACAACATTTATATCTGCCGGTTCTGTGGTATGTCCTGTTTTGTCAGTCAGAATAAGTCTTTTTACCTGACAGGTTCTTGGAAGTCCTGTCTCCCATACAGACATAGCCTTCTCGACCGGATGATCATTATTATTCACTGCTACTATAGATACCGCATCCAGAGTCATCCTTGCATAGGACAGGTACGCATAATCACTGACAAGCCTCATGACGGATCCTGTGCGGAGCTCCCTGTTTTCACGGTGTATTCTGATAAGAGCTCTGTGAAAATCTATAAGCTCAGTATCCTCGTTTCCCCAGGGGTAGGTCCTTCTGTTATCGGGATCAGTAAAGCCCACCATGCCTGCCTCATCACCGTAATATATCGTTGGGTTTCCCGGCCAGGTAAACTGTATAAGCACCGCTTCACGGAATACGGACTTATCCACGTTCCTTGAAGCCATCTCTGCTCCAAGGCTGGAGGCTCTTCCCGCCATATGATTAGTCCTGGTTAAGAACCTGCTGTGATCATGATTCGATAATTCATTCATTGCTACGGCAATCGACGGCTCAGTGAAATTCATATATGAATGTACCATGGCATTCCAGAAGGCATCGGTATTACCGAGCATATTAGGCCTGAAATCATCGGAATGCTTTTCTTCCCCCGTCAAAAACCATGTAACCGGCTCCATGAAAGCATCGTAATTCATCACCGAATCCCACTCGCTGCCCTGAAGCCAGGCATAAGGCTCCCCGTAGTGCTCGGCTATTATTATCGCGTCCGGATTCGCCTGCTTTACCACCTTTCTGAATTTCTGCCAGAATTCATGGTTGAAATCCGCGGAATGCCCAAGATCCGCCGCCACATCCAGCCTCCAGCCATCGCAGTTATAAGGCGGAGATACCCATTTTGCAGCTATCCTTAGTATATATTCCTGAAGTCTTGGTGAATCCTCATAGTTTAGCTTGGGCAGGGTATCATGTCCCCACCACCCGTCGTAGGTATGATTATAAGGCCATTCCGTTTCAGAGGTATTATGAAACTTGAAAAAAGTATGATAGGGGCTGTCCTTGGATATATACGCTCCATTCTCGTACCCTTCCTGACCTTCATATATCCTCTCCCTGTCGAGCCATTTATTGAAGGATCCGCAGTGATTAAATACTCCGTCTATGATCACCCTTATGCCATATGCATGACATCTGGTCACAAGATCCGCAAAAAGCCGGTTTGAAGCCTCAAGATTTGCCTTATTGGTAACCCTGTTGATATATCGGGTTGCCTTCTTATTATCAGTCTCCCCTTCCGAGAGAAGCTCACCGTAGTCATTCACTATCCTTCCGAAATGGGGATCTATGTAGTCGTAATCCTGTATATCATAGCCATGATTTGAAGGCGATACAAAGAGCGGATTGAAATAGATGCAGTCTATGCCAAGACTTTTCAGATACGGCAGCTTTTCCATGACTCCGGCCAGATCCCCTCCGTAGAAATGACCCACATCCATGTTATACGGAAGTTCATCCCAGCTTTTTGCCTTCTGTGAATGGCTGCCGATATAGCTGTATTCGTGATCCAACACATCATTAGTCGGGTCTCCGTTTCTGAAGCGATCAACATATATCTGATACATCACACAGTTCTTCGCCCATTCCGGCTCCTTGAAGCCCGGTATCAGTTTGAAGTCATAATAATCCTGCTCATCTCTTACTGCACCCCTCCTGTCATAGAATGCGCTCTGTCTTCCGCATTCTACATAGAAATGCCATTTCACCGGCACATTATCCAGCTCTATCTCAGTCTCATAATAATCAAAAACGCCGGTAGAACGTACTTTTGACATAAGAAGTCTTTCATGGTTTATGCACAGGAAAACATGCGTGGCATTATTTCGTCCTGCACGGAACCTGATCTTCACTATGGAATAAGGCTCCGGCTCAAGCGGTGATACATAATCCTCAGTCACATCCGAAAAGAAAGCCCTCGTATGCATAGTCGGCCTCATGGTGAGCATATAAAGCCGCTTCATTTCTTTTTCTGAAAAACCTGAGATCCAGTCAATGGTCCGCAATAGTATTCACCTCTACATCGTCATTTTTTATAGCAGCTTAACATATGTGGAATCCCCGTCCTTTGTAAGCTGCAGCGTGTCAAACTGCTCCAGGAATTTGGACAGCTTGCCTGCTCCGTAGTTTCTTGTATCAAAATCCGGATAGCGGCGTATCAGTGAATTTCCGAGGGTTCCTATATACATACCATTATCCTCATCACCGTTAGCCTCTATTATGGATATGATAGCCCTTTCTATAGTATCAAGGTCTGTCGATGCCTCTGCTTCATAGTCCTGTGCATCTGCCTGTTCGTCATCATATTCCTTTTTCTGCTTGGATTTAGAGCTCTTCTTTTTCTGGCCCTTCTTGGCACTCTGGGATTTATTTGCTTCTTTATACAGAAGATCCAGAACCTTGAAATAATCACAGGCATTCCTGAGAGCAACGGGTGTCTTGGATTCTCCCATTCCGACTACCACCTTTCCCTCTTCCTTAAGGGTAGCCGCTAATCTGGTAAAATCAGAATCGCTGGAAACCAGTATGAATCCATCTACATTATTCCTGTACAGGATATTCATTGCATCGATTATCAGCGCCGAATCTGACGAGTTCTTTCCAAAGGTGTTGTTAAACTGCTGCATCGGGATAATCGAGTAGTCCAAAAGCTTTCCTCTCCAGGTGCTTGAGCTTTGTCTTGTCCAGTCTCCGTATGCGCGCTTTATCGTAATATTGCCGTAGTTGCTGGCTTCATTCATGATAAGCTCTATGTACTTTGGCGCGATGTTCTCTATATCTATTAAGACTGCAAACCTTTTTTCTTCTGCCATTCTTTCCTCCGCCAGTGTACAGCCACTTTCATACTTGAACTGATCACGCAGAAAACATTTTCATTCTGAAGGAAAGAAGATCAAAGCCATAACGGACTGTGACAGGATTTTCTTACACAGCAGATGGAAATGAAGACAAGCGGTCATTTCAATTATGCATGAGTCAGGACACTAGTCTATATTTGGTATAAAAATCTTGCAAACACGCTTTATATAATACCATACTCAGCATTATTCGCAAAATAAAAGGGCTTCTCCAAACGGAGAGGCCCCATAATCTGATCGTTATAATTTATATTTCAGCCAAAGTATCTGTTCAAAAGACCATAGAAGCCTTTGCCATGCCTTGCCTCGTCACGTGCCATTTCATGAATGGAATCATGCAGGGCATCAAGATTTAGCTCCTTACATTTCTTTGCAAGGGCGGTCTTACCGTTTGTAGCGCCGTTCTCAGCCTCGGCTCTTACTCTCAGATTCTCTTTCGTCGAAGCAGAAACCACCTCGCCAAGCATCTCCGCATATCTGGAAGCATGATCTGCTTCCTCCAATGCAGCCTGCCTGTAAAAAGCGCCTACCTCAGGATAGCCTTCCCTGATCGCCTGACGGCTCATCGCAAGATACATCCCTACCTCAGTGCACTCTCCCATAAACTCAGCCTTAAGCTGCTCCTTAATCTCCTCAGGTACGTCCTTTGCCACGCCTATTACATGCTCTGAATCCCAATGGATATCACCGCTCTGCTCCTTAAACTTTGCTGCAGGAGCATGGCACACCGGACACTCTGCCGGCGGCTCATCGCCTTCGTGTACATATCCGCATACTTCACATACCCACTTCATAGTCTTTTCTCCTTTCTTTTAAGACGTTTCAGTGAATTGCCTTCCTGCCTGCAAAGTCATTTAAGACCTGCTGCAGTCACGGCAAAAAAAATAAAAATATTTACAAAAGACTCCCGGCCATATGTCCGGGAGTCTCTGATATCATTTCATCTTTTCGATTACTTTATGATGGAGGCAACCCTTCCTGATCCTACTGTACGTCCGCCCTCCCTGATAGCGAATGTAAGACCCTGCTCCATAGCGATGGGATGGATCAGCTCAATGGTCATCTCTACGTTATCACCGGGCATGCACATCTCCGTGCCCTCGGGGAGATTGATAACTCCTGTAACGTCCGTTGTCCTGAAATAGAACTGAGGACGATAGTTGTTGAAGAAAGGTGTATGACGGCCACCCTCGTCCTTGGTAAGAACGTAAACCTGAGCTGTAAAATTAGTATGGCAGGTAACCGATCCGGGTACTGCGAGAACCTGTCCACGCTCGATGTCCTTACGATCTACTCCACGAAGAAGTGCTCCGATGTTATCGCCGGCCTGACCCTCATCAAGAAGCTTTCTGAACATCTCTATACCGGTAACAACGGTCTTTTTAACCTCTTCCCTGATACCAACGATCTCAACCT
>CACZNY010000183.1 GCA_902782655.1 uncultured Lachnospiraceae bacterium | reverse complement strand
TTCACAGGGTCATAAAGAGTCAGCGTCTGCTTATCTATCTCATTTGCCGAAGTTACGATGGCGAACTTACCGTCGAGGAAGCCCTCGCAGAAATCCTCTCCGGCCTTTATCACCCGCTCGTTTATCTTCTCACCATCTCCGTCAACGGTAATAAGGTCGTAATACTCATTATCGTAATCCTCTTCTTCCTCATCTCCGTCATAGGGTTTATATAATCCGCCAACCGCGATAAGATATATGTTTTCCGAAAGCCTGACCACCTGAGTTATCTCAGCATTTCCCGTATAGTAGGAAGTGTTATCACCATTTAAGATATCCGATCCTATCTTACTGCCATCGGGGTCTGCAACATCACAGTCTTCAAGTCCATACACCGTAAGCTCCTGGGTTCCGTTCTGTGTATATTCCATGACAGCCATGATCCCGTTGCCTGACAGATCGCATTCACTTTTCCAGGAATACATACCGTCTTCTGCATCCGCCGGATCAACTGCGGCCGAAAGTCCTGCCGTCTTTCTTCCCTGCTGTTTTTGGGACAATACGCTGCCCGGCGAATAATCAAATGCTGAAGCCATTTCGGGACTGGCCCAGTTGCTGGTCGATACGAAGGTACCCGCGGGTATGACTATCCTTAATTTTTTGCCGGAAATATACTTATCCGGGATGTTGAGATACACATTGGAGCGGGTGTATCCGGACTGGTGACCCGGCATAGTGGTTTTAAATGACTTGGAGTCAAAATAGCACATACTGCGTTTGCCGTTATATAAGTAAACCTTCTTCCCCGGCACCACACGCACATCCTGATTAAGCTGCAGGGTATATCTTCTGTATCCGGCTGCCTGCTTTTTGGACATCGAATGACCGGTCCTCTTTATCACGCTCTTATTCTTGAATTTCTCTCTTGTAAACTGCGGGCTTATAAAGCTTACCTTAAAGTTGGCGCCCTTATTATCAAAGCTTATCCGGTTTATGAATATTCCGGAGTACTTAAGCGATGACCTTAAATAATTCCCGTCGCCGTTACTGTCGGTATAAAAAGCACTTCCGGGGCTGGTCCAGGGGGCGAACTCATTCCCCTCATTATACATACAGTTTTCAAAAGACCAGTAAGATTCATGACCCTTGTGTTTACGATGATCCTTGTCTATTCCTGCTATGAGCGGAATCTTGTCTATATATCTGTTGGAGGCAACAAAATCGGTGGCGGACCGGTTCAGGCGGGCATATATATGATAGAGCCTGAGTCCTGCACGGGGTTTATTTTTCTTATCAAGATAATCATTGCAGACGGGCTGGTAATATTCGGCCATGATAAATTCCGAATATATCCCATAGCGGCTCCACTGCGATCTGGGCATGATAAGCACGATATCACCATCCGTTGCATATGGTTTGACAGCGGATAACTGTGTTCCCGAAGTAACTATCTTCACCTTCTCTTTCGGTATCCATCCAAGCAGCATCTTGGAAAATCCGTTATGATCCCCAAAATTGTTGTCCATCATATCGAAAGTATGGATACGTGAAACCTTGACCCTTTTGCCGTCTACCACTTCCTTGGTGTAGGGGTAATAATCCACGAGGCCAAGCAGATGCCCTGTCTCATGTATGGCGGTGCGCACGCACTTGTTTACATTTTCATCCCCATGCATAAAGACGATATGTTTGCACTTATAACCCGTGTTGCCGAAGGTATAGGAAAAGCTTGTCCTGTAGTTCCACCACTGGGTTCCCCATTGTCCTACCGGTCCTGCATATAGGATATATATCGCATCAATGATCTTATCATTATTCGCATCGTATCTTTTCAGGCTTTGCGCGAGATATTCGTCTTCATCCTGACCGGAGGGCGTTTTTGCAGTGACAGAGTCCATCCAGTTTTCGAATATTTCAGCGTACAGATCGTGGTTTCTTGTACGTTTGTTTTTTGAGTCATATGATTTCCTGATCCTGCGGGAAACGTAATTATGTACATCTCCGTTAATATGAAGCTTGCCGTAGGATGCCCGTTCGTAGTATGCCTTGATGCTCTCAAGCGGGAAGGAATTTCTTCTGTTATCCTGACCTCCGAAGAACCTGCTTTTAAGGCTTTTTTTGTAATTGCTGCTGAACGTCATATCGCTGAACTCGGCAGTAAAGAGCATGGCATTTACATAGCCTGTCGATGGTATCGTGGCACCCGTTATGCCTGTTACAGGCTGCTTCTCACCTATCATAGCCCCGTCTGCCGTGAGTTCATCATCCGGCCCGTACATTGCCAGGTTTCCGACGAGTGAGGAGAACATTTCATCCTGCTCGTCGGCAAGGCTGTCCATCATTTCCGATTTTTCTTCCCATGTGCCGTCATCGATGTAGCGCTGCATTTCTTCGGGGGATATATACTCCGGATTATCCTCGGGTGATATCACATCATCCCATTCATCCGATGCAGTATCATAAGCCATATCCTCTTCGGGATCCTCAAGGATTTCTCCGCTTAAATCCGCGGCCGGATCCCCGGATATGTCCTCGCTTATCTCTGCATCCGGCTCTTTTGACATGTCTTCGCTAAAATCCGCGGGTG
>CACZNY010000182.1 GCA_902782655.1 uncultured Lachnospiraceae bacterium | reverse complement strand
TTTTATGAAGAATACTGAAGAAACCGAATCACGCGCATTTGCCCATATTCTGATAGTGACCACCATAGTTCTTTTCTCGGTGCTCCTTTCGGCACTGAATGTGGGCATGGGCTGGGAAAAATGGATGCTGCCCCTCTTTGCAGGGGCAGTAGTGCTGACTCTTGCGTTTCATATTACGGGCTCGCTTTCATATGAATTAAGATTATATGTATACTGCGGGATACTGTTCCTGGAGATGTTTTATTACATCGCGAAGATAAGTGTTATACATGACAGTACGCCTGTGATCCTTTTCATACTTACTCTTCTTGCCGCGGCTCATAAAAAAAGACTGATATGGGGATGTACTGCAGTGGCCGCCTTCAGTATTCTTTTTCGGGTCTTCGTAAGCTACGGCACTCTGGATTCCTTTTCGGCCTTGAAGACAGGACTCAATCTTCTGCTGGTCATCATCACTTCCATCATGCTGACAAGGATGCTGTCGACCTATGCCAATACCGAGAGGTTTTTCCTTGACCGCATAGGCGATCTTGAGACTGAGACCAAAAGCGCCGGGGATTTCCTCGCAAATGTATCTCATGAGCTTCGTACACCCATTAATGCAGTGACGGGACTTACCGATCTTTGCATAGAAAAGGAGAAGGATCCTGTCATAAAAAGGGATCTGCAGTCCGTTTCCGAGGCAGGGGTCAGGGTAGCGGGACAGATAAGCGATATCCTCGATTACTCCGAGATAGAGCGTGACAAGCTGACCGTCAATCCGGATGAATATACCATGTCTTCACTGCTCGGAGATCTGGTGGCCGAGCTTCGACCCTATAAGAGAGCTGATCTGGAGCTTGTGATAGACGTGGATCCCTCTCTGCCGGAGATCATGAGGACGGATACCGGCAAGCTCAAAAAGATACTCTGGCATGTGATAGTGAACGGACTTAAATACACCAGAGACGGAGGAGTCTATGTCTATATCACATATACACGGCAGTCATACGGCATGAATCTCTGTGTCGATGTGACCGATACGGGTATCGGAATGACGGAGGAGGAAAGGGAAAGGGTCTTTGACAGATTTTATCAGTCGGATTCCGGAAGGACGAGGACAATAGGGGGACTGGGACTCGGCCTGTCCATAGTAAAGGGCTTCGTCAGATCCCTCGGAGGGTTCCTGACCATAGAAACAAAGGAGCAGAAGGGGACTACTGTGCATATCTGCATTCCCCAGGGGATAGTCAGCAACAGCGAGTGTATGTCGGTCAGGGAGAGGGACAGGCTTATTCTGGGTACCTTCTTCCAGTATTCCAAATATCCCAACCCTGATGTCAGGGATTATTATGACAATATGATAAGGAATACTGCCCGGGGACTCAGGCTCAGCGTGCACCGCATAGACAGCATGGAGGATCTGGAGATACAGATGAGACAGACCAGGTTCACCCATATCATTACCGGTGCGGAGGAGTACAGGCTTAATGAGAGCCGGTTTAACGAGCTTGCCGGGAAGCTCATCCTTGTGATCGTCTGTGACGATGATTTCGTCCTGCCTGAGGACTCGATGGCAGTGACCATAAGGAAGCCCTTCTACTGCTTCCCTCTGGTCAATGTCCTCAATATGGACAGGGAGGATCTCAGGGAAGGTCCCAAAAGGATGTATCTTAACGGCATACGCGCTCTGGTGGTGGATGATGAACCCATGAATCTCACCGTAGCCACAAGGATATTCAGAAGATACGGGATGACGGTTGACACGGCACTGTCCGGACAGGAGGCCATTGATATCTGCAAGAGAAAGAAATACGACATTATCTTTATGGATCATATGATGCCCCAGATGGACGGAGTGGAGACTGCCAGAAGGATAAGGGCCGAGGCCGGGCTAGGCAGACAGGATACTGCCTTTGTAGCCCTTACGGCCAATGCAGTGAGCACTGCCCGCGAAATGTTCATGGCAGAGGGCTTTAACGGCTTTGTCAGCAAGCCGGTGGTGATGTCGGAGCTGGAGAGGGTCCTTAAGGGCATATTCCCGGTATCCGCGATAACCTACGGAGAGGATGTCCCGGCAGAGGCTTTGGAAATGGAAGAAGCCTTCAAAAAGGATGAGCTTGATATTCTGCGGGACGGCGGGATAACCGTGGAGAACGGTCTTGATTACTGTATGGGCGACAGGGAGCTTTATAAGGAGGTTCTGATCGAGTACGCTTTAGACGGTGAGATAAAAAAGACCGAGCTTGAGGGATACATGGGGGACAGGAGCTGGGATGATTTCAGGATCCGTGTCCATGCCGTCAAAAGCTCATCAAAGACGATCGGAGCGGAGAAGCTTTTCAGGAGCGCCGAGATGCTTGAAGAGGCGTCAAGGGATCATAAGGAGGAAACCATAATGCTTCTGTATCCTGAGTTTTTAACGGAATACAACAGGGTGACAGAGCTTATCCGGAGTATATACGACGTCCGGGCCGCGGAGGA
>CACZNY010000181.1 GCA_902782655.1 uncultured Lachnospiraceae bacterium | reverse complement strand
TCACAGTAGCCGAGATCCGCCCTTATGGAATTGAATTTATCAAGGTTTTCCTGCTTCCTGCCGACAAGCTTTGACTCGTACATCTGAGCCAGATACTTGGAAGGAAGCCTCAGCCTGCATGACAGCATATCGGGGATCCGGCCCTTGCAGGCTACTATCGGATCCTTTGTTTTAAGTCCCCTGAAATATACCTCAGCGATCTCATCTGCGCTCAGGAAATTAAAATACAGTGTCTGATCCCAGTTGTCTATATCGCAGAAGTGGTAAGGAGCGAAGACTACAACGGCGTTTTCGGGAGCGCCGTTGTGTTCGATATAATTCTCTACGGCATAATACATCTCGATGGGAGTCGCCCCGCCTATGGCGATATTATAGGTGTCCTCGTGGAGCATTGCGGGCAGCACTGAGGACTTGGCCCTGGAATCACCTATTATCAGAGTCTTTGCAGCCATGTAGGGAGACTCCGAGTTTTCGAATTCCTCATCCCACATCACATATTCCACTGTCATATAGCTCATGGGGAAAACATAAGCCAAAATGCACAGCAGGATGAGCGGTATCGATATCAGTATGAAGTTTTTTACAAGCCTTGCTTTTTCCATTCCTAAAACTGAAAGTAAATAAACTGCTGCGCCCCGATCGAAGCAGAGCCGAGTATCATTATCACGAAGAGGTAATAAATACTCCATCTGACAGGGGCTTTCCTGGCGGCGATCCAGCCTGCCGCATCCTTTGTTTTCTCATTTATGATATCGTATATGATAAGCACCGCGATGCCCGCCAAAAGGTAGAGCAGGTTGAATACGCCAAGCCCCAGCTCAAAGAAGGAGGTGGTAAGCACCGAGGATACATCGAATGCGGTAAACACCTTGCTTATTATGATCCCCGCCTGATAAATGTCATCCGATCTGAAAAGAAACATCGAAAAGGTAAACAGCATGAAGGTGAAGAATACCTTGAGCGGACGGGGAAAATGCGCCCTGAGCGGAGCTATCAGAGCCTCCATTATCTGGAAGAGTCCCGAAAGCATCCCCCACAGGATATAGGTGATGTCTGCTCCGTGCCACATGCCGGACAGGGTGAAAACGATAAAAATGTTGAGGTATTTCCTGAAGGTACCCCTGCGGTTGCCTCCCAGCGGGATATATACGTAATCCCGGAACCAGTTATTCAGGGTGATATGCCAGTGTCTCCAGAAGGAGGCGCAGGAATCCGTGAAGAAGGGCTGGGTGAAGTTTTCGGTGAGCTTAAAGCCCAGCACCTCCGCCACTCCTATGGCTATCGTGGAATAGGAAGCAAAATCACAGAAGATCTGCACGGAATAGAGACAGGTGGCTAAAAGCAGCTGGTAGCCCGTCACATCCATATAATTGTCATAGATAAGATCCACTGCAATGGCAAGGCGGGATGCCAGCACCAGCTTAAGGAAATATCCGTAGGCCATGCGTATCAGGCCGTGCCTTATCCTCTCATAATCAAAATGATGCCGCTCCTCAAACTGCGGGAGCAGATGAGAGGACTTCTCTATGGGGCCTGAAAGCAGCACAGGAAAAAATGAAGCAAAGGCCGCATATGAAATAAAAGACTGCGCTGTACGTACCTTTCCCTGATATATCTCAAACACATAGGTCAGGGACTGGAAAATATAGAAGGAAATGCCCACGGGAAGGATTATCCTCAGTGCATTGTCCTTATTGACCAAAGAGGAGAGCAGACCGGCATATTTAAAGAAGAAAAGCGCGCCGATAAGAAGGATCACAGTGGCTGTGAGGATCCTTTTGCGCATCCTGGTCTCATGTATGACCTCCCGCATAAGGTAGCCTGAGCCGTAGGATATGAACGTCACTGCAAACAGCAGCGCTCCGTAGCGGACATCCGCGTACATATAATAAAAATAGGAAGCAAGGATAAGCCATATATTAGGTATATGACTGCTTTTGGATCCTGCCTCCAATATAAAATATATAACAGCGACAACCGGAAGGAATATCGCGAATGCAACCGAATTAAAAAGCATGGGGATAGTTTACGATGCAGAGAATAAAAGGTCAAGGCAGATCCTTTGAGCCGGGATGCTGAATATGAAGTCGGAAAGACTATAGTTCCTTAGGCGCCGCCTGAGGTGAGCCCGGTCTTTGAAAAAGGAGGGCTGAGCTATTTTTCGGTGCTGCTGCCGTCCTTTAGGAAGGCTGTCTTTTTTGCCGTGAGCTCCGCGGTCTTTTTCCACAGGGAATGGAGCTGGTTTTTATGGGCGCAGAGCTTTTCGGTGCAGTTTTCGCATCTTATGTATTCATTCGTCTTTTCCGAGAAGCGCTCGGGATGTCTGTAGAAGGTGATCTCCCAGCGCAGCATCAGTATCAGCGACATGGCAAAGAGGCTCCATGCGTAGAAATCCCTGATGAAGAAAAGCGGGGTAAACATCATCGCGTAATCCCAGTTGTAGATCCGGCAGGTGGTGCAGCATTTATTCTTCAGGAACCAGGACTGGAAGGGGCAGAAGAAAAGAATGCAGATCATATCGCAGACCGAATAGCAGAGACTTATAAGGACCATGATCCCGTCATCAAAGAGGTCTAACATATAGAGGGCGCCGAATACGGCATTGAAGGAGATCCAGATAAGAGCCACGAGCATGGTGGCATTATTATCCTGGATACTGATATTTACCTCACCGGATTTGATATAGTTTTTTGCGAACTGCTTCTGGCTTCCCGGACTCTCCAGCCTTGAGGGAAAGAACCGCATAAGCATCTCTGCCATGAAAACACCCCAGACAAGCCAGGTGATGAAGGGGAAATGAATCCAGGGCTCCTTTATCGCTTCCCGTCCTGTGAACCGGGCGGCAAAATAAAGGATGAAGGTTGCTATAAACAGAAACGATCTGTATATAAGCCTTACATAATGAAAGATGCTGACGGGTGTGAGCCGGATCTTTTTTTTTCTGTCGCTGCTGTCTGTCATGGCTTTTGAAAATGCTGATAATCCTTAAGTGTTTTCCAGTTCCCGCCCCAGGTAAAGCCGTGGGATTTAAACAGCTCATAGGCATCGTCCCCGGGACCTATCTTATGCGGGAAACCGGCAGAGCGGTCTGCATAGGGCTCGGAGCCCGGAGGCGAGATGCGCTCTACGCCGCCCGGATAGGTCACATAGGGATTGTAAAATGGATTTATATCGATGGCAACTCCCATGGCGTGCTTTGAAAGATTAGTGCTTCCTGCCACTGTGCGGTAATTAAAGCAGGAGGTATTATCATCCGCGCAGGAGAGATCATCGTCTCCGCCGTAATCGTCTATGAGCTTCATCTTATCTATCTGATAGCCGCGGGCGTACAGCTCCCTGAATATCTCCACCATATCGTCTGCGACCTTCTTATTGCAGATAAGCTCACCAAGCCTGGTATCGCCGTTGAAATCATGGTAGGAGAGTCTTAAGTATCTTAAGTCCTCCCTCGATATGGTGCAGTCTGCGGGAAAGGATACACCGCTCATTCTTGAAAACACCTCATCGGGGATGGGGCTGCTTGTGAAGGTTCCCTCGTCCGGGGAGCTTTCGGAAGCCTCCGTATCCGTGCTGTCTTCTGTATCCATGGGTTCCTCCTCCGTGTTTTCGCTGACCGTATCTGTCTCCGGCTCTTCCTCCGGCTGCTCCTCGTAAGCTTCCGGCGCCGGGCTTAAAGCCTCAGTCTTCTCCGGTACGTCTTCCTCCAGCGGGATCATGGCTTTTTTGCCGGTATCATCCTCCGTGCCGGATGCCATGTCTGTACTGCTTTCGGAAGCTTCTTTATCATCATCTGCCGCGGGAGCTGCGTTCTTTCCCCCGCAGGCTGCAAGCATCAGCATCAATCCGGCCGCAAGGATCAGGGCAGCGTTTCTTTTTCTCATAAGCTTATCTCCTTATCACGGTATTCTATCACCCCGTTTTCAGGAAAAGCAATGTATAATTGACTTTTACCGAGGGGCTGACATATAGTTGATTTATACGGGGGGAGATATGAAGAATAAAAAACGTATTGCCGGAAAAATAGCGCTGCTCATAGGACTTGTGGAGATCGTCGCAATGGTGATCCTT
>CACZNY010000180.1 GCA_902782655.1 uncultured Lachnospiraceae bacterium | reverse complement strand
TCCTTGACGAGGAGGGCATAGCAAGGGCTCTGGAGACCGAGCCATCCGAGCTTCCCGGGCTTTCGCCAGATGATCCTGCATATATGATCTATACCTCCGGCTCCACGGGGAAGCCCAAGGGCGCGGTGCTTGGCCAGGCAGGACTTATGAATTATGTGCTGGCGGTGATAAGACAGAATGAGCTTAGCGACAGGGACAGGATTGGAGCGCACAGATCCTTTTCCTTCGATGCCCATATACAGGATTTTTTCCCGGCGCTTTCCGTGGGGGCTTCCGTGCATATCATGCCTGAAGCCATCAGGCGGGATGCCGGCGAGATAGTTGCTTTTCTTGATGAGCAAAAGATCACCGGGTGCAGCTTCACCACCTCTCTCGGCAAGCTTCTCATAACCGGGCATAAGCTGCATTTAAGATATATCAACGTATCGGGAGAGGCATTCACCGGAGTGACGGCAGCAAAGATCCCCATAATAAATTATTACGGACCTACGGAATTTACCGATGAAAGCACCTGGTACAGGCTCGAAAAGGGGAGATCCTACAATATGGTTCCCATAGGCAGGCCTGTGCCGAATAATTACAGCTTTGTGCTCGATCCCTTTCTGAACCTTCTGCCGAAGGGGGCTCCGGGAGAGCTGTGTATGGCAGGAGTGCAGGCGGCAAAGGGATATTATAAGCGGAAGGAAAAGACGGAGGCGGTTTTTATGGAATGCCCCTTCGTACCCGGTATCAGGATGTACAGGACCGGAGACATAGTCAGATTCCTCAGGGATGGAAACCTTTTATTCCTGGGCAGGGGAGACGAACAGATCAAGCTGAACGGATACAGGATAGAGCTGGGTGAGATAGAGGCTCTGTGCGGTCAGTATGATGGGGTGGAGGAGTGCGCCGCACTGATAAAGGAGCTGCAGGGCGCAAAGCATTTAGTCCTGTATTACGTCACGGAAAAGGACCGGATCGTTGATGAGAGCAGGCTTCGAAGCCATATGGAATCAGGGGTTCTGCCACAGTATATGTGTCCTGACATATATATGAAGCTTGATGAGATGCCCAGGCTTCCCAATTCAAAGATCGATAAAAGATCCATGCCATTGCCGGATATAAGGATAGAGACTGAGAATGTGGAGCCCGAAACAGCCCTTGAGACGCATCTTCTCCTGGCTGCGCGAAAGGTCCTGCCGGGAGCCGGCTTCGGCATAACGGACGATCTTTTCGCTCTGGGACTTACCTCCATAGGGGCAATGAAATTCATTACCTATGCAAACCGGCTTGATTATCCTACGAAATACAGAGTGGGGGATATCATGAGATACCGCACCATATCGGCTCTTATCGAGGGCAGCAGAAGGGTCTGCTATCTGTACAATGAGAGCTATGAGCCCTTAAAGCCGGTGCTGGTATTCATTTACGGGGCAGCTCCTGTTGCGGGGACTCTTGCGATGCTGGATCAGTGGTGTGATCTTTTTAATGTATATATCATAGAGCCCATTGATTCACATTATAAGGTGCTTTTCGAAAAGCCTGATTATCAGGAGATCGAGTCTATGTATCTTACTGTCCTGGACTCCCTGATACCCGGCGGGGCGGAGGCCATAGACGGTCTTAGCGGCTTTTCATGGGGAGGCTATGCAGCCTATACCATAGCTTATGCCATAAGCTGCAGAGGCGGGAAGAAGCCCTTTGTGCTTTTGGGCGATACGGATCTCGATGAGCGCATGAGGCGGGAGGTATCCAAGGGACAGATCCCCGAGCTTCCCGATAACTTCTTTGAGCTGACTAACGGCGTCATCACAAAGATAGAAGCCTTAAGAAAGCTCAGGCTGATAAGTGATATAAACGCAACGGTGAAAAGCGTCCCCTCCTATGACGGACCGGTGACGATGCTGGATGCGGCTCTTGTGAAAAATGATGACGACAGGGAGGCTCATGAAAAGAAGCTCAGAAGCTTAAGGAAATATGCGAAGGATCCTGTGATAGTGGAGTTTCCACATCATAATCATGATGATCTTTTCTATGACGCTTCAATGGCGCCTGTCTATCTGGAAGAGATGAAGAAGCTCATGGAGAGGGGATAAGGCTCCCTGATTTTAAAAGGTTTTCGGTAATATGAGAAATAAATCAAAGCACCTGATCTTGATCCTGACCCTTGTGCTGATCGCAGCGGTCGCGGGGACGGGGACGTGGAAGTATCTGTCCAAAGAACGGAGGGCGGAGTCTGCCGCTCCGGGTGCGGCAGAGACTGTATCCTACGGGGCGGCTTCCTATGAGGCGGCCGCTGAGACAGCAGGCTCCGGGGAGACCCCGGCCGGAGCAGCCGGCAGGACAAAGGCCGGTGAGGAGGCGCTGCTTACGGTGACGGATCTTGATGTGGGCAAGGCCGACTGCGCCGTTATCCGGTATAAGGGAAATACAGGCATGATAGATACCGGCACGGAGGAGTCCTTTTATGCTATTGATTCATTTCTTAAGAAAAACGGTATCACCGGGATAGATTATCTTATACTTACCCATTACCATCAGGATCATATCGGAAGCGCGGTGAGGATACTGCAAAGCTATCCAGTAAAGGAGGTATACTGCGCTGATTATGTGAGTGAGAAGAAATACTATGCTCGGCTGATGAAGGAGCTTAAAGACAGGGATAATGTCTTTTTTGTGGATCAGGATATCTCCTTTGACGTCTATGAGCTTAAGGTGGAGATAATCCCTGCTTCCGATCCCGAACCGCTTATAGAGGATGAGAATAATAAGGACAATAATATGTCCCTTATGACAAGGCTTACGCTTGGGGACAGAAGGCTTCTTTTTACGGCTGATATAGAAAAGGACAGGATAGCGCAGATACTTGACTCTGATGAGGATATATCTGCCGACTGGATAAAGACACCTCATCACGGGGATTTCCAGAAGAAGCAGAAGAAGCTTTATGAGAGGGTGAATCCCGAATATGCCGTCATAAGCACTTCGTATGAGAGGGTTCCGGAGGAGGGGCTTATAGAGTGCCTTGAGGAAATGGATATCCCATATTATACGACCATGGATAAGGATGTAACGACAGTCTGCGACGGGCATGAGATCAAAGTGGAACAGGGGGAATGAACCGTTACGAACAGGGTAGTAAAGCAGGGGCAAATATTGTATCATATGATTATGGCACAGGGGTAGTATATATGCTGTGCGTATGGAGAGGGGTATGGAAAGACTACACTACAGCCAGGAAGAGATAAATTACGATTATCTTACGGGGCTTCCCAGCATGACGTATTTTTTCACGCTCGCAGAGGCTGGCCGGCGGAAGATGACCGCGGAGGGGGAG
>CACZNY010000179.1 GCA_902782655.1 uncultured Lachnospiraceae bacterium | reverse complement strand
ATCTCCGCCTCCGCATCCTTGTCCGGGATCCCCTTGACAGTAGCATAATACCTCAGATTGTCATGCGCGTTCAGATAGCCGTAGAACCTCGTTCCTACCAGGAAGCCTACCTTATTGCGGTTTTGATAAAGCTCCTTCATCGTAGTGGAGCCTGCTATCGACACCTCGCCCTCATCTATCCTCGAAAGCCCGAGGATCATCTTGAATATAGTCGTCTTTCCTGCTCCGTTCTTTCCCACAAGGCCATAGATATCTCCCTTATTGACCTCCATATTGACACCCTTTAATACATCATGGTGTCCGTATGATTTTTTTATATTCTTAAGTTGGATTATGGCTTCACTCATATTTTTCATCTCCTTTATCATTCAATTCAAGCCGCCGCTTACCATACACTGATCCGTTTGGCCGGATCTATATACATTCCGTCGCCTTCTTTAATGCCGTACGTCTCATAAAATTCATCAAACTGCTGCATTCCGATATTGATCCTGTAGAAGTCAAGAGGATGCACATCGGTCTTGATCGTCTGTCTTTCATATGAAAGAGGCACATGAGACTTCCACAGATCGGCATAGGAACGGAAATACCTGTCATAATCAAAGCCGTCCACATCTGCTGCCAGCTCCAGAGTGACCTTCATACCGCCCATATCGGCCGTCTCCTCTCCCTCTACCTGAGAGCCGTCATACATTCCTGCTCCAGGATACGGTGTCAGGGTAAAGAAGTAATTGGAAACCCTCGATACCTTGTCATTGAAGGCTGTCATATCCTCATCGGGAAGCCAGGGATTCTTCACGCCGTCTTTATCGTACTGCGAGCCGTTTGAATCAAAGCCATGCGTTATCTCGTGACCTACGATGGTGCCGATGCCGGCAAGCTTTTGCTCATATGTCATATCCGGCGTATAAGCAGGCGCTTCGCAGATGCCCGCAAGTATATATATTCCGTTAGTCTGGGCGCTGTACATGGCATTGGTCACTGTAGTGGAGACCTGGGTTTCCAGGGGATCCCAGTAATTCCTGTCATAGGGCTTTGATACTATCTCAGCCTTATGTCTCTCCTTGAAACGCCTGGTCTGCATATAAGCCTCAAGGAAGCTGCCGCCTTCCTCTCTTGATGCAAGCTCCAGCTTCGAGTAGTCGACGGAATCATAGTCCTGATAAACTACATGTATCGAGATAGCGTCAAGCTTTTCGATACAGGCCTTTTTACCCTCGTCGGAAAGCCAGTCCTCCTCATTGAATACCTTATGATACTTGTCTATTATGCTCTCGGTGATATGTCTTAGCTCCTCCGTAGCGCTGTCATCATAGCAGTTTTCGGCATACAGCTTTGACATGGCTCCCACCATGGGAGTCTGACAAAGATAGGTGTCATATATGAGCTGCTCCTCTTTTTCCTCCGGTGTATAGATCTCCGGCTCCGGCTTTTTCAGCTTTGATTTGCTCATTGCCTCGATAGTATAATGCGCCTCCCGGTCGGTAAACTTATAGCCCTCCATCAGATACCGTATCATGAAATATGACTTGATACGCTCAAAGTCAGCTCCGGTGCAGAGCTTTGAAGCCTTTTTCAAAAGCGCCTTTGTCGCTACGATGACATCGATATCAGTATAGCCCCAGGCCTTCAGGTATTCATCCAGCGGGTAATCTCCTGCCATATCAAGGACTTCCTGCCGGCTGTAGGTGATATTCTCCTCCTTTATATCAGGATCGGTGATCTCCGTCTTTGCTATCTCCTTTTCGATAAGCAGCGCATCGGTAACGATCCTGTCCGCATCGGCTTTACTGTAGCCCATACGTCCGAGAAGATAACCCGCCTCCTCCTTAAGCCTCTCATAGGCTTCAAAATCACTGGTTTTCATATCCAGATAGCTTGTGCTGTCAGGCAGGGAAAGCCCCGGATAGGACAGCTCTATCCTGTACTTGTCCGTATATTTCGTAGATACGGATATCCCATTATCATTTACGCACAAAACGCCCATTGCAAGCGGGTTGCGGGCTTCATCCTGCATCCAGCTGTAAAGATCCTGCGTATCTGACAGGCCGTCTATGGTCCGGATATATGCTGCCAGAGGCTCCAGTCCGTCCTCATTTCGTCCATCCCAGTCAGTGGCAAGCGAATAAAACGTCCTCAGCCGGTCAGCCTCTGCCCCTGTGATAGAGGTGTCCTCTATCACACGTTTCTTTTTGGCAAGGACCGCCTCATTGATTTCAGACAAAGCCGGTCTGATACGCGTTTGCTGCAGCTTCCAGTCCTTATTGACCGCAGCCGCAAAATCATCCTGTAGACGGAATTCATCGTTTTCCGTGATGACATCCATAAGATCGGAATCCACCCACGGTCCTTCAAAGTCCGCCACTGTCAGCTTTTTATCCTCATCTCCGCAGCCGCTGAATGCCACAAGGCTTACGGAAAGAAGGACAGCCACAATTTTCTGCAACCTTTTTTTCAAATCATTGTTCTCCTTTCATCTTTATTTCCAACTGATGTATGATCAGTGTTTCCCTGAAATCCTTTTATTCCTGCCCTTCATCACCTTCTCCGCTCCCGCTGTCTGCCTCATGCAATACCAGCTGATTGAAGGGGATCTCGATGCCGTTGCGGTCAAAGATGATCTTCACCTCACGGTTAAGCGCGCGGAGGGCGGGGAATCTCGTGGTGCTCTCCACATAGACAGCTATCTGTATCAATATGCAGCTGTCCTCAAAGGAGCTTACGCCCTCATACTTCGGTCCCATCCTGAGTCCGGGTATCTTGTCCGGCCCGACAGCTGCAAGCTCTTTATCCAGTATACGCCCTATCTCCTCAATATCCGCATCGTAGGAAATACCTACCTTGATCGTCTGTCTGGATATTTCCTCGGAATTTACGATATCACGCATGGATGAATTGTTAAATATCTTGATATTGGTCTCCCGTTTCACCTTGGTAGTACGCAGTCCTATCTCGGTCACCGTGCCCTTCCAGTCTCCCACCTCTATAAAGTCGCCCACCTTGTATGCGCTCTCAAAAATAATAAAGAAGCCCGCAAGTATATCACTGACCATATCCTTGGCTCCAAGGCTGACCATAAGCGACAGTATTCCTGCCGACGCGAGCAGTGTCTGTGTTTTCACCCCGAACTGTGACAGTCCGTAGTATACGAATATTATCACACATATGTACTTAATGGCATTCTTGATCAGAAGACATATCGTCTCAATCCGTGTATCTGAGGCTCTGGCGATCTGATACAGTATAGCATCTATCAGCACCGCTCCCACATACATTGCACACAGCAGGAAGATACAGGAGGTAAACGCAAAGATATTGACTCCCTTCTCCCATTTGCCGGAGATCACATAGGTAAGGTTGCTCAGCTCTCCTATCTTCGAATCGGTATTGAGCCCGATATACAGTGTGGGCAGAAGTATGCACAGGCAGAAAAGCAGCAGAAGGCGGTATACTGTCTTCATCACACGCTTCTCCGGCGTCAGACTGCTTCCGTTCCTGTTATCGACGTTCCAGCGCTCCTCGAAGCCTTTCTTTTGACGCGCTCTTGCCCTGTTCTTTATGCCTGAGAAGAGTCCATCCGTCCTGACCTCTTCATCATCGTCTATCTCTATATCGGAGCCGTCATCTCCTTCCGACTCTGAGGGAGCGGCATCTATAACATACCTCTGGAACCTGAAAAGCGTGATAAGGGTCAGGAGCAGCAGGATGCAGGCTGTCGCTCCGGTAAGCTTAAGCGAGCTGCTGAAGGCTCCCTTATTGCTGCTTCGCCTCATGACGGGCACCAGATAATAATCCTCCGATGCGCTGACACCTGCATAATAGGTTCTGCCGTTGACCTCGATAAAGCCGCTGAAATTATTCTCCAGATCCTCCCGTGATATGCCGAGCTCCTCGATATTCTCACCGACATAACCCAATCCGGTAGTAGCTGCGACCAGAAGATCCTCCTTGCCGGCAGCAACGGCATAGTCCGGAAGTCCGATCACCAGATTGTTCAGGACCTTCTCAAGCTTCAGGGCGTTCAGAAGATCATCCCTTATGGCAGGATCCACCCCTATCATTACAAAGCCGTTGCAAAGATCCTCCTCATTGCGGATGCTGACACCGATATACTGTAAATATTCATTGTAATTCTCGTACTGTATCGGCGGCTGGATCACGCAGTCCGCCCCTTCGAGAAGCACCCGGAAGTCATAAAAAGGTTCCTCGGGCTTGTTTCCCACCTTCATATGATCGTAGTTTGAATTCGTGACCTCTACCTGTCCGTTCTCATCAAAAAGAAAGACATATTTCACATTCAGGTAGTCAGCGTAAAGCTGCATGGCCTTACGGTCAAGAGGCGACTGCCTTTTATTTATCATAAGCGAAGCAAGACGGCACTGTATCTCATAGAAAGAATCAAGCCATTTGCCAAGCTTATCGCTTTGCTTTTCATAGGTTTCAAGAGTTTCTACCGCCACCTCCGCATGATGCGTCATTGTCTTCAGCTCGTCCGCAACATTTGTCAGAGTCTGGAAATACAGAGAGACTGCAAAGGTTATGATACAGACGATAAGAGAATAGGCGATAAGCTTATTCCTCATGGACCTGGCGCTCTCTGAGCGGCTGTCCAGAACCAGGCAGATCCACCTGATGACAAGCCATATCAAAATGAAGGATATGACAGTGACGATGACGGCGTTTGAAAGGAATGAGATCCTCTCATAAAATGATATGCCGCAGATTATATAGTAATCCTCATATTCCATGATACAGCCATACAGGGACTTATACATGTAATCATCAAATTCCAGGATGTCGTTGATCTCATCATCATCAAGATGCAGCTCGAAAATATTGAACTTTGCTTCAAGATCCTCCGGCTTTGTATCATCCGTAATCGATCTGAGATCGAGCACATTGTCCTTTGTAAGAGGATCATCAGGATCGAGACGTATCCCCAGACCGGCTTCATCCGGATGGGCGATGACTGTCATCGTATCCTTGTCAAGCACAACTACAGAGCCGTCACGACCGACCTTAAGTCTTGTCACCCT
>CACZNY010000178.1 GCA_902782655.1 uncultured Lachnospiraceae bacterium | reverse complement strand
TTTACCCTCTCGCCCTTCTCCACAAATCTTTCGGCTATGACCCCCGCCACATCGGAGTAAACAGTCACCTTACGGTCGCCCTCTATCTTTCCGGTGCCTGACAGGATCGGAGATACCACTCCCTTATCTGCCTCCACCACCTTGAGTGTTTCCGGCATCATATAGTAATACAGTCCTGCCCCTGCCGCTCCCAGGATCAATATGACTATCACGACCGTTTTTATGATCTTCTTCATTTATTCTACTCCTTTCAGCGCTTCAACCATATTTATATCTTTTACCTTAAGAGATATTTTCGCGTTCACTGCTACAGACAGAACGAAAGAAAGCAGGAAGGCGATGATATAAGGTGCTATGCTCATCTTTGCATACATAAAATCAGAGTCTACATCAAGCTGTATCATCATGAATCTGAGGATCTTCGATCCCGCGTAAAGCCCCAGCAAGGTCCCTATTCCCGTGACAAAGATATTCTGCTGCTGAAGGATCCACCGTATCTTTCCCGTAGGGAATCCCAGCACCTTGAGAGTCGCTATTTCCCTTGTCTTCTCCGTAAAGGACATTATACCCAGATTATACATGACGACAACCCCGATAACGACAGCTATGACCATGATATACATTATATCGGCATTCATGGATTCCTTTTTTTTCCGGTATGCCTTAAGAAACGTCTCCTTCGAAAAGACACTGGTCACTTCCTTCCTGTCAGTGTCAGTCACATATTCCCCGGGTACGGTCATATCAGTATACATGAGATTCGGTTTGAACTCACCTCCCAGGCTTTCAAAAAACTTTCTCGACATGGCGATCCCCTGAGTCACGGGAGACTTATATATAAGGCTCACACGGGCCTTATAAACCTTCGGTTCACCGGACAGCTTGAAGCTTATGATATCATCCTGAACGATCTCCAGAGCATCTGCTGCCTTGAAGCTTACAGCGACACCGTAGTCAGGAAGCTTCACATACTCACCCTGCTCATTTTCGAAGCGGTACAGATTGCCCTCATCCGCGACAGATACGTTATACAGCATAAAGGTGTTTCCACCGTGTACCTCGCCTTCCCTGTTTTCCACCATCTGCCCGTTAAACTGCCTCGCATAATCATAAACCGTGCCATAGCTTGTCCCTTCCCCGAAGCCTACGGTATAGCCCGCCGGGGTAAGCTCATCATATTCCCAGATCTCGCCAAAATTTGACAGCTCGTTCGCTCCGAAGGCCGTAAAGCTCAGCATCGTGCAGACCATCACTCCCAGTATTCCCGCAGCGGTACGCATACGGTTGCGGTTGATGTCCCTGTAATTCCATCTGGTAGCGAAGTCAAGAAGCTTCCAGACCGGAGTCTTCTCCAAAGCTCCGGCACCCATGATGGCAGGCGGCTCCGGTCTTAAGATCTCCGATGCCCTCTGCACGAGAAGCTTCCTGCACGCAAGATAGTTCGTAACTCCGGCCATGGCGGAAATAAGACAGATCATTATGACCACACGGACGGAGACCTCCATTCTTGAATATGGATTGGAATAATACTCATCCATAAGACCGTGGACGTATATTCCCAGGGTCCACCATCCTGCCACAGCCCCGGTGATCCCGCCGATCAGCGCTATGACGACCGAGTATGACACATAATGTGTTAAAACGACAGGGCCTGAAAATCCCAATGCCTTCAGTGTCCCGATTATTGTCCTCTGCTTCATGACAAGTCTTGTCATGGTGGTCAGTATGCCGAGCAGCGCTATTATGAAAAAAAGACCTGGAAACACTGTGCTCAGTGTCTCATCAGATTCAAGATCGACCATGATCGAATTATAGCCCCCATCCTTCTGCTTGGGAATAAAGCTGAGGCTCGTCTTCGATATCAGCTCACTGACCTCCATCTTTACTGCATCGATCGCCTGCTTGTCCGCATCGGTCAGGAAAAGCTGATTCTCTACCGCAGCGATATCGATAAAGACCCTGTCAAAGACAAGAGCTTCACCGGGATACTCCCCCGAATCCAAAAATGCAAAACCGTATTCTCCGTACTTAGGCTCAGTATAGGTATCATCTATCATGAAGTACAAATGCTCCGGCTGGTCAACTATGCCGCGCACCTGCTCACCAAACTCCGTTCCGTCAAGAGTAAGCTGCAGGGAATCACCTACCGCTATCCCCTGAACCCTGGCAAAATTCCTGTCGATCCAGATGCCGCTCATCCCGCTTTCGTAGGGCTCACCATCTGTCAGAAGCATCCGTGATATATTGTTTTCATCTATGAAATTAAATTCAACCTTTTTCTCAGCCCCGTGAAGCCAGGCCTTTCCCGTCATCGTAGTCCTGAACTCCGCGCCCTTCACTCCCGGGGCATTTCTTATCGTGATAAGATCCTCTGTTGTAAATCCCTCCGAGCTCATCTGCAGGTCAGCAAAATTGGTTTCATTGTAATACTGGTTAACGGAGTTGCCGATCCCCGAAAGATCCGAGTCAAAGGCCTCCAGAATGAACATTGCGAGAAAGCACATGACAAAGATCGCAAGAAACTGTATCAGATTGGTCCTAAGATCCCTGAGGAGTTTTTTTCTGAGATTCTTTGTCATCTTCTCCTACCAGTTGAGCTCATCGGCATCCTTGGGATCCTTTACCATTATCACATCCTCTACGGTCCCGTTTTTAACCATGACAACCTTATCGGCTATGTCCGCAAAAAGCGCGTTATGGGTGACCATCACTACAGTCTTTTTGTATACCCTGCTCTGATCCTGAAGTATCTGAAGCACCTCTTTTCCTGTCTTGGTATCAAGCGCTCCGGTAGGCTCATCACAGAGCAGAAGTCTTGGCATCTTTGCTATCGCCCTTGCGATGGAGATACGCTGCTGCTGTCCTCCCGACATCTGCGAAGGGAAATTATCCTTTCTGTCTGCAAGCCCTACCATCTCCAGAGCCTTGATGGGATCCATGATCTTCAGACCGAGATCACGCATCAGATCCACGTTTTCATATGCCGTAAGCGTAGGCACCAGATTGTAAAACTGAAACACAATGCCCACATCCACAGCCCTGAATTTTCCGAGCCTTACATCATCAAAGGCGGTTATGTCCTCTCCGCCGAAAAATATCTTTCCGCTGGTAGCGCCGTCAAGGCCGCCGAGAAGGTTCAGCAGAGTACTCTTTCCGGCTCCGCTGGGTCCCAGTATCACCACCAGCTCCCCCTCCATGACCTCGAGGTTCACATTATGGAGCGCCTCGTACACTATCTGCCCCGTATGATATATCTTGCCTACATCCTCAAATCTTATAAGAGGCTGCTGTCTGGAGGTATCGGCATCGTTGTCATCCTTCACTTTTTTATGCTTAGCGCTGTCTTTACCTTCTTTATCCTGCTTTGAGCTGTCTTTAACATCGACCGCTGTATCCTGCTTTGCAGCTTCCGTACCATCGCCTGCAGCCTTCTGCTTCCCCGCTTCTTTGCTGCCGTCCCCGGTCTCCTGCTTTACGGCTTCTTTGCTTTCCTCCGCTGCTTCCTGCTT
>CACZNY010000177.1 GCA_902782655.1 uncultured Lachnospiraceae bacterium | reverse complement strand
TTCACAAGGGGCGCAGGGATAAATACCCTCTCCACATTGATCTACGGTGAGATCAAAAAGGGGATCAAACCCGAGATGTACGCCCTGTCTACTATTTTGTTCTTTATTGTGCTAATATTACTGATACTGGTCAATTTTCCGTATGACCGTATGTTTAAGGATAAGGAGTACAGGAGGTAGGAATGCGTTCAAGAATACTCTCGCTTTTATGCGTTTTGACTGTTGCTTTATGCTCTGTTTCCGGGTGCGCGGGTGATCCCGGTAAGACTCCCAAAACGGGCGATGTGCTCACCGTATTTAATTACAGTGAATATCTTGATCCCGAAATGCTGGAGCTTTTCACAAAGGAAACGGGGATAGAGGTGAAATATGAGGAGGCCACGACTCCCGAGGAGCTTTATACCAAGTATAAATCCGGAGGCATATCATACGATCTGGTATGCTCCTCGGACTACATGATACAGAGGCTTATATCGGAGGGGGAGGCGCAGAAGATAGACTTCAGCCTGATGCCTGATTCCGGGAATATCGGAAAGCGCTTCTGGGAAATGAGCAGGTCACTGGATCCGGATAACTGCTATGCCCTGCCTTATTTCTGGGGAACCATAGGGCTTCTCTATGATACCACGAAGGTTCACGGGAAGATCGACAGCTGGGACGTGCTCTTTAACGGTGAATATGCCAATGACATCATCATGCAGGATTCGATGCGGGATACCTTCATGATCACCCTTAAGTATCTGGGTTATTCGCTTAATACCGCGGATGAGGAGCAGATCAGGGAGGCGGCGGATCTTCTTATGAAGCAGAAGCCGGATGTGGAGGCCTATCTGGTGGATGAGGTCAGGGATGAGATAGTGGCCGGGAACGCTGCCATCGGAGTGGTATACTCGGGCGAGGCGTATCTGGGCAAGGAATATAATCCCGATCTTGAATATGTGATACCGAAGGAAGGCTCAAATCTATGGGTCGATTCCTGGATAATGACGAAAAACTGCACCAATACCGATGCGGCAATGAAGTTTCTCGATTTCCTGTGCAGGAAGGATGTGGCTGAGGCCAATTTCGAGTATATCTATTATTCCACTCCCAATGAGGCCGTCATAGAAGACATGGATGCGGAGCTTAAGAATGATCCTGCGGTGGTGCCCTTAGAGGAATCCCTTACGAACTGCGAGGTCTGTACGCAGTATGATCCGAAGATAACGGCGCTCTACAATGATCTCTGGAAGGAGCTTAAGGCCGAATAAAACTGCCAGAAATGTGATCCTTTCGTATAATACTTTAGAGGCAGACTGATAAGCCGTGTCCATTTATCAAGGCATAAGGATACCGTCTGATGCTGACAGGCTCAGTGCCCGGGCATCCGGGCTGCCACCTGCAGGACAGACGTATTTTGGCGGGGACGGTATCAGCTGCGGACGGAATCCGGCCGGATAAGGTCCGGATGTTTCAGATGAGAGGAGGAGACTTTAGTATGATCGGAAATGATTTCAATGCGGAACGTATTCCGGATTCTGCGCTTGATAAGATCGTAGGAGGAGCGGATGAATCACATAACAGGGAGGGGAAGAAGGAGCTGTACTGCAAAAAATGCCATAAGAAAACCATGTTTATCATTTACAGCGGCGGAAGGGGCTACTGTACAGAATGCAAGACGAGACAGAATGTCTGATATGAACCGGAGGTAAAATAATGAGTGATATCAATATAAAGCTTTCAGATGATATGCTTGATGGCGTTGCGGGAGGAGCCGGAAGAACCGGCTACAGTGATGCGGAATTAAAAAAAGCCGGTGTTACCGTAACCAACGTCAATGGACAGAAGCAGTATGCCTTCAGGCTCAGCAACGGCCAGACCGTGAATATCAGCAAAAACAATGCTATGGATGTATGCGACGGCTACAATATCGGGGGCGGTACAAAGCTTACCGATCAGCAGTTCAGGGATCTGATGGCTCAGAGCTGATACAGCCGCATGCTTGGGTTATCCATATTCCGCAGAGCAGCTTTTTCGACCGGAAGCTGATCCCGGCCGCGGGTATAGTGCTTGAAGTAACCGCCGGTTGGGGGTAAACTGAATAGAAAACTTATTGATCGGACTTCCCGGGCTATAGGGGAGTCCGTTTGGAGTATGTAAATGATTAATGATTTCCTTCTTTCGGTGATTCCGGAAGAACTGCATTCCTATACGACGGACAAAGTGTCGCAGAATCTGAAAGTTTTCGGGGCGGCAGTGCTTATTGAACTGATCTATCTTGCTTTTCTGATCCTGCTCACCTTGTTTTTGAGGAAGCTCAATAAGAAGGTATTCGAGTATCTCAGAAAAAAGAGGGGGAAGAAAACACATCTTGTTTTTCTGGAGGGAGTGATAAATGCTCTCATCATTATCGTGGCCATTATCATTCCTGTGGCAGGGGACAGTATAAGGACGTCCATTCTTGGAAGTGCCGCCGTGCTCACGGCCGTAGTGGGCTTCGCAGGGCAGGATATAATAAAGGACCTGCTGGCAGGCTTTCTCATCAGCATTTACAAGCCCTTCGATATAGGCGATCGTATAGCTCTTGAGGATGGTACGGTCGGTATAGTAGAATCCATTACCATGCATCATGTGGTCATAGTCCGCATAGATACCCTGCGCGTGGTCATCCCCAACAGCAAGATAAACAATGTATCAGTCGTAAATTACAGCTTTGATTATGTGGACAGATCCGAGCTTTTCAAATTCCCGGTAGGCTATGATTCGAATATTGAAACGGTGAAGGAGGTAATAGGGGAGGCTGTAATAGGGTCGCCGTATTCCGAGCCGGGGAAGAAGAATAAGGACGGGGAAATGTACTATACTCCGGTGTACTTCCTGGAGCTTGCGGACAGTGCGCTGATAATGGCGGTCACAGTGTATTACAGGCCTTCGACTCCCACTGAGGTCGTCAAGGATGATATCAATACACGTGTTTTCAAAGCTTTGGAGGAAGCGGGTATCGAGATACCCTATGCTTATACAAATGTTGTGGTCAGGAAGGAGACGGAGACCGCATAGAGGAAACAAAACTGCTGTATTTTTATAATGGAGGATTATCGGCATGGATGAAAGAATAAAGAAAAGAAACGAGCTTCTGGCTCAGACAGTGATAAAGGGACTTGAGTCCAGAAATATGTCGGGGTATTATGCGGGATCCGCAAAGGAGGCTTTGGATAAGGCTCTGGCCCTGATCCCGGAGGGGAGCACGGTCACCATGGGCGGCTGTATGAGCGCCGCGGAGATCGGACTTACGGATGCCCTGAAGGATGGAAATTATGATTTCATAGACAGGGATAAGGAGACAGACAAAAGGGCCGCAATGCTTAAGGCCTATGATGCCGATGTGTATATAGCAAGCTGCAATGCCATGACAAGCGACGGCATTCTGGTCAATATAGACGGCAATTCAAACCGGGTCTCAGCCATAGCCCAGGGGCCTAAAAAGGTCGTGTTCATCGTTGGGATGAATAAGGTATGCTCTGACGTGGACAGTGCCATGAAGAGGGCGAGAAACGTTGCTGCGCCCATAAACGTCCAGCGGTTTGATCTTAATACTCCCTGTGCCAAAACCGGCACCTGTATGGACTGCAAGTCGCCGGACACCATATGCTGCCAGTTTCTTATCACAAGGTTTTCGAGGCATAAGGACAGGATCCATGTGATAATGGTGAATGAGAATCTTGGATTCTGAAAATTGCAGGGGTGTTATTATTGGGGCGGGAAACGAGATCGATCGTTATGTTCTTTGCAAGCGTCAGAAACGGTTGATATTTTTGCGGAAAGCAGAGGAGGACAGGCAGAAGTGTCTGTCCTCTGGATTTGCCCTGAAATCTTAGAGAGGTATTTCACGAGCTTAGTGTACTGCCGTTTAGGATGATATGAAGATTGAAACAAAGGAAAAGATCAAGCTGAGCATTTTCAATTTTATTGACGGGATGACCTCCAGGGACGTCTCGGCTTATGCTTCGAGCACGGCATTCTTTTTCTTTATCGCGATCATTCCGCTTATGATAATACTGTCTAAGCTAATGCCTCTTACAGGTATCACCGATGATAAGCTGATCAGTATGATAACTGCAGTTACCCCTGAGTTTGCTGATCTTATGGTGGTCATAATCATCAAGCAGGCATATGATTCGGCTGCCGGAGTAGTCCCCGTTTCCGCGGTAGTGCTCCTTTACGCCACTGCCAGGGGGATGCTGGCGCTGCTTACGGGACTTAATCGTATATTTGATATAAAGAACAGGAAAAACGGTCTGGTGATGATGATAAGAGCCTTCATTTATACCATACTCATGGTATCGGATCTTGTCCTGCTGCTTTTGGTCATCGTTTTCGGTGAATCCATCATGGACATTCTGGTGGGAACGGTCAAGGTGATAGA
>CACZNY010000176.1 GCA_902782655.1 uncultured Lachnospiraceae bacterium | reverse complement strand
CATATTCATTTCAGACTGGCTTTATGAGGATCTTGAGCTGGGCTTTTCCTCTGTTTTTGCCTTCTTTATCTATGGAATAACCAGGAATATTTATTTTTCATTTGGACTGGCAAGTATCATATTTCTCCTGATATATCTGTATGTGATATGGGAATTTCTGGGAGTGGCAGCTTTTGGAAGAGAAGAGCGGCTTTTTGCGATGCTTGTATTTATGGTGCCTTATTCCTATGGACAGCTTATGTACAGTCATATGATGTTTTTTTCTGCAAGCTACTACTGTATCAAGGTGCTGGTTCCGCTTATTGCTTTTACCTTCCTTACGGGGGGGAAGGGTTATATTAAGAAGCATATTCCTCTTACAGTTTTATATTTCTTTCTTCTCTTCGTGACCTCGGCCTCGACGGGAACATACGTGTTTATTACAGGACTCGTGCCGCTGATAGGCGCTTATGTTTTCATGGGGTGTCCGAGAGACAGGGAGAAGACTTTGTTTTTGACCGCTTCCCTTGCGGATACGGCGGCAGGACTGGCAGCCTCGATACTCGCTCCGGTGAGTTATGCGGCGTATACCGCTGAATATAAGACATCGGAGGAATTGCATGAAGCATGTGTTTCACTCGTTACCTGCTTTTTTGAGATGATGGGATGTTTTCCCGATGACGTCGTTCCGGTTTTTTCCGCTGCGGGGATCGCCTGTCTTCTGAGATCTGTTTTCAGTATTATATTCCTTCTTTTTGCCGGAGCATATTTTGTCAGAGGACTGCGGGCTATACATAAGAAGCCGGGTAATCCAAGGGATGTAATGTCGATATATGCTTTGATCCTTTCGGCATGTAATCTGATAATAGTGATAATGACAGGTCTTACGGGACATACGAGATACATACTGATATCCTTATGTCCGATGCTTTTTATCTTCGCGGCGGAGATCTATGAGAAAATATACCGGACTAGGGAGAAATACGTACAGATAAGTATGCTGGCGGCTTTTTTCCTCATGCTCTTTTTATCCGATCATAATATGGCATATGGCAACCCGTATCCGTATTTCAGGGCAGACAGCGTAAAATACGATAATCTGCAGACCATATTGGACGAGTATCCGGACAAAAATGTAGTTTTTCTCAATGATATGGGGACTACTGAGATCCTCAGGGCAAGAAATATAGGTAATGAAAGGATATTTCTTACCTATGCCACAGAGGATGCAACGGACTTCGGGGAGGGATATGTGGTGACAGACTATTACAAATCCCTTACAGAACCTGGCTGTATAAGTGATGATTATCTTCTCGTAGTCAACTCAGACTGGGGAGATATAGAAGAATTGCCTGATGATATGAAGGCCGGTTTTGAAGAAAAGGGCAGATATCAGAATTTTATTGTATACTCTAGGTGATAAGGAATAAAAGGAGAGGAAGTTAAAATGCAGGTTGAAAGAAAAATACTCTTGAACCCCGGTCCGTCTACTACGACGGATACAGTGAAAATGGCACAGGTAGTGCCGGATATCTGTCCGAGGGAAAAGGAATTCGGACAGATAATGGCTGATATAAGCCGCGAGCTTGTCAGAATAGTCCATGGAAAGAACGAGGACTATGCAGCAGTGCTTTTCTGCGGGTCGGGAACCATATGTATAGACGTGACACTGAATTCCCTGCTTGATAAGGATAAGAAGGCTCTGGTGGTGCAGAATGGCTCCTACAGCCAGAGAGCCTGTGAGGTATTAAAGGCGTATGGGATGCCCTTTATTGAGCTTAAGCAGCCCATAGATGAGCCCCCTTCGCTGAAAGAGATAGAGAGGGTATTGGCTGATAATGAAGATATCGGTTATGTATACATGACCCATCACGAGACGGGGACGGGGCTTTTGAATCCTATAAGAGAGGTGGGAGCTCTGGCACATGAATACGGTGCATATTTTATTACAGATACCACATCCTCCTACGCCATGATCCCGATAGATATCTATAAGGACAATATAGACTTCTGCATGGCATCTGCGCAGAAGGGGATAATGGGGATGACAGGCCTTTCTTATGTGATAGGAAGGAGAGATATCATAGAGCAGTCAAAGGACTTCCCCATGAGGTCATATTACTGCAATCTGTATCTGCAGTATCACTACTTTGAGACTACAGGACAGATGCACTTTACTCCGCCGGTGCAGACAATCTACGCTGCGAAGCAGGCAATAAAAGAGTACTATGAAGAGGGAGAAGAGGCCAAATGGGAAAGGCATCTGAGAGTGATGGAGGCGATACATAAGGGCGAAGATGATATCGGCCTTAAGGAGGCACTGAAAAGGGAGGTACAGTCAGGACTGGTGTCGGCCGTCAGATATCCGGATGATCCTAACTGGGACTTTGACAAGATTCATGATTACTGCTATGAGCGAGGGTTTACGATATATCCCGGAAAGATAGAGCAGAAGGGCACCTTCAGGCTGTGCGCGCTGGGAGCCATAGACAGTGAGGATATTGAGGCATTCTGGAAAGTATTCAGGGAAGCGATGGAGCATTATGAGGTTGAGATACCTGTGAGGTACGTATGAGGGTCGAAGATTTTACAGGAATGATCGGAGCTGATTTT
>CACZNY010000175.1 GCA_902782655.1 uncultured Lachnospiraceae bacterium | reverse complement strand
TGTTTTTGTACGGACATTATACATGAAGGACATATGAACATTATCCGTGAGGCTGCAAAGCTGGGAGATCTCACTGTCGGGGTGCTTTCCGATGATCAGATGATAAGCTATAACCGGTTTCCTACTAAGACGACGGAAGAGCGGATCGGTATGATACGTGATATACCCGGAGTGAAAAACGTAATAGAGCAGAAGCACATAATGTATGATGAGGTGGTGCAGGAGCTTCGCCCTGATTATATAGTCCATGGCGATAACTGGGGCGACTCGGCCATGAAAGCCATAAGGGCGAATATAGTAAAGCTTCTGGATAAATATGGCGGAGAGCTGGTAGAGATCCCGTATACGCATAATGAAAGCGTGGAAAAGCTTGACAGGCAGATGAGGGAGAAGCTGGCCATGCCCGAATTCAGGAGAGGAAGACTGAGAAAGCTTCTGAATATGGTGCCTGTCGTCAAGACCTTAGAGGTTCACAGCGGACTTACGGGACTTATCGCTGAAAAGACTATAGTCGCAAGAGATGAAAAGATAAGCCAGTTTGATGCTATGTGGATATCGAGTCTTTGTGACAGTACGGAAAAGGGAAAGCCTGATATAGAGCTTGTGGATATGACCTCAAGATTCCGTACTATAGATGATGTCCTGGAGGTGACTACAAAGCCCATCATCTTCGATGGAGACACCGGAGGACTGACGGAGCATTTTGTATACACTGTCAGATCGCTCGAAAGGATGGGAGTATCTGCTGTAATAATTGAAGACAAAACAGGTCTCAAGAAGAATTCTCTTTTTGGAACGCAGGTAGAGCAGACGCAGGACAGCATAGAGAATTTCTGTGACAAAATATCCATGGGGAAAAAGGCTCAGCTTTCTGAAGATTTCATGATAATAGCCAGGATAGAAAGCCTGATACTCGGGAAGGGCGTGGAGGATGCTATGGAGAGGGCAATGGCATATGTGAAGGCCGGAGCGGACGGGATCATGATACACAGCAGACAGAAGACGCCTGATGAGATCTTTGAATTCTGTGATGCTTTCAGAAAGAATGATCCGGACACACCTGTCGTAGTCGTTCCTACAACCTATGATACAGTGACAGAGGAGGAACTTGCTTCTCACGGCGTAAATATCGTGATTTATGCAAATCAGCTTCTACGTGCGGCATTTCCCGCTATGGAGAGCACGGCAAGATGCATACTGGAAAACAGAAGGGCTCATGAAGCCGACAAAGCTCTGATGTCGGTTCATGATATAATTACTTTGATAGATGAGCTTTGAGCTTTTCGATACCCCCGGGGTGCCTCACTATGATTCTGAGCAAAAGACAAGCAGTAGAGATGGAGTAATGGATGCCGTATGAAAAGCCTGAATAAAAGGTATGTAAATTGGATAATGCTTTCTTTTTTGCTCCTGTTGTTTCTTGCGACGAGGCTGTTCAGGCTTAAGGTGGTTCCCTTCGGAGCGCATGTAATGCATATTGATGAGATAGGAGCCGCATATGATGCGTTTTGTATCTCAAACTTTGGAGTGGATCAGTATCTGTACAAATTCCCGGTCTATTTTAAATGCTTCGGAGAGGGGCAGAATGCTCTGTATACTTATCTGGCTGCAATAGTATTTAAGATAGCGGGAATATCGATATTTAAGTTCAGACTGGTGGCGGTTGCATGTGCATTTGCTGCATTCATCTCGCTTTATTTCCTGGGAAAACGTCTTATGAATGAGACATATGCATTAGTGGCAATGGCGCTCATGATTTCGATGCCGGTATTTATTATGAGCGAGCATTGGGGGCTGGAGTGCTATCTGTTTCTAAGCTTTGCCATGATCGCCATGTCTCTCACCGTTAAGGCTGTCGCGGAAAAAAACAGGGGCTGGTATCTCGTTGCGGGTATTGCCTGGGGACTGACGCTGTATAATTATGCTATCACATATGTGACTATCCCACCCTTTATAGTACTGACGGTCATCTACCTGCTTTATTTGAGGAAGGCAGACGTTAAGGATGTCGTATGTTTTGTAAGCCCCGTAGTTTTGCTTGGAATCCCCCTGCTCATCCAGCAGCTTGTAATGATGGGCATGATCCCT
>CACZNY010000174.1 GCA_902782655.1 uncultured Lachnospiraceae bacterium | reverse complement strand
TTATACATCTCTTCCTGACTGTTCTTCTTACCTTCTGCGATCCTGTACCCAGCCCCAGTCAACCTCGTTCCAGCTTGCTCCGGCTCTGGCCGCTGCAGCCACTGCATCATCCCTTGAAGCAAATCTGAGCTCCTGTCCGTTGTAGGTTATGACATTGCCGCGATCATCGAGAACCTCCCACGGTCTGTTGGGATCTGAGCCCTGTATCCTGCTCGCATTGAACAAAACACCTCCATTAACCGCATCCAGCTCGTCTGTGCTAAGCTTTTTGATATTGTCTGCCATTTTCATTCTCCTTTCAAAAGTAAATATTCTTTTGCATATTCTTTATTATGATGACGTATTCCCGTCTCTATTATTATATACGAACGGGATCAGAATATGGCAATTATTTTTAAACTCTCTGTCTCTCAACCAGCTCTGCGAAATATCCGCCGGCATTTATCAGCTCCTCGTAGGTACCGTCTTCTATGATATTTCCGCCATCCAGGACAAGGATACGGTCACACTGCCTTATGGTGGACAGGCGGTGCGCGATCACTATCCTTGTGCATTTAAGGGCATCAAGAGCCTCTGTGACCTGCTTCTGCGTCTTATTGTCGAGAGCCGAGGTCGCCTCATCAAACATCAGTATGCGCGGCCTGCCGGCTATAGCCCTTGCTATCATGAGCCTCTGCCTCTGTCCTCCTGATATTCCGCCGTTTCCCTCTGCCACCATGGTATGCATCCCCATGGGCATCTGGCGTATATCCTCCGCGATGCCCGCAAGCTCACAGGCAGTCCAGGCCTCATCGAGGGTAAGATTGGGGCAGGCAATGGCCACGTTCTCGTATATGCTTCCGGCTATAAGCCTTCCATTCTGCATCACGACTCCAAGCTTACGTCTCAGGGACTTCATATCAAGCTTCCTTATATCCTTTCCGTCATAGTATATAGCGCCCTTCTGCGGAGTCTCGAATCCAAGCAGCAGCCGCATGAGAGTCGACTTGCCGCAGCCTGTCCGGCCCACTATGGCTACATACTGCCCTGCTCTTATCTTCAGGCTCAGATCATGTAATACGTAGGGCATTCCCTCGTCATACCTGAAGGAAACATGAGCAAGCTCTATGGTTCCGGAGACACGTGATACTACCTCCTTCTCCTCAGATATCTCCGGCTCAATCTCCATGATAGGCTTCGCCAGGTCAAGGATCGCCTTTATCTGCGCCATGACCGTCGCTATGCCGGCCATCGCCTGGAAAGCTGCCATCACCATGCCGAAGGCAGTATTGAAGGAAAAATAATCAGCTGCCGACACGTGTGATTCAATGGCAAGCCAATATAATATTATGGTTCCGACTATACCCACTGCCGCAGGTATCGTTCCGGCGATCATCAGGTACCAGGGAAGGTCATACTCCAGAGAGGCTTCTTCAGAGTAGACCCCTGCCCACTTGGCAAAAGCCCTTTTCTCCGAGCCGGACAGCTTGATCTTCTGCAATCCGCTTATAATGGCGTAGGACAGGTTGGAAACCTTTGTCCCCTTCTCCATCCTTTCCCTTGAGATCCTTACAGACAGGAAGGAAAGAGCGACGGTCAGGACTACGGTCACAAGCAGTATGATTATGGCCGGCCACATGAGCTTCGGCGCAAAGGTTCGTATCTGAACCACATACACGAGGGACAGCAGAGCCGTAAGACCGGTGGAAAATATCACGTTCATAATGGCCTCGCAGAGTCCGCTCATATACTGGACTCTCTGCGCCAGCTCGCCGGTGCCGTGGTCATGGAAGAAATCTGCCGGCATGGAAAGCACCCTCATCATTACTGCTGCTTCGACGGAAAACGTGGTCTTGGTCATGATCCGGTTCAGGATCATCGTTTTCACCACCGTAAATAGGCTCAGGGTGACAGAGAAGGACAACAGGAAGCCCGCTGCCGCAAAAAGAACATCCACATTCCCCTTTGTCATGACAGTCTTGAAGAGAAGGTTCTGGAATTTCGGGAGCAGCATCCCTATCAGCGCCACGATCGCAGCCGCTGCTATCAGCATAGCCTCATCCAATGTGGAAACAGTCTTCATCATGTACGCCATGAAATCCTTTATCGTCAGGGATTTCAAAGGGAGCGGTCTGTAAAAGCAGATGGCATCCTCATCAAAGAGTCCCGCCGCAGCCGCGTCCACCCGTCTCGTCCTGCCCTCATGTGTATCATAGAAGGTATAATACGATCTGCCGTTCTGGATGAGAGCCACCGCAGTATGGTCATCAGATCTTCTGGCCAGCATTGCTCCGTATGCATCCTTGTACCAGCCCCTGGTAAGCTTCACCCTCCTGTACATTATCCCATGGGGTCTGAGCATATACTCAAGCTGCTCCTCGGGATCCTCCACATTATCCGGCACTCTTCCGGGTCTTAAATGAAAGCTCTTCAGCACATCCTCGATGGCATTTTTTGTAAGGGTGCTGCTGTCCACATAGGAATTAATGATGCGCTCACCCATGACAGCCGATGCCATACGCGCAAAGGCTCCGGCGAACTGCCTGTCATCATTATGCTTTCTCAGCTTTATCTGCTCGTCAAACCAACTCATCTCATCAATTATTCTGAGGTAATAAGCTGTGTGTACAGCCCTCCCTTTGCATACAGTTCATCATGGGTTCCCCTCTCCACGACTTCACCGCGGTCCATTACTATTATCTCGTCACTGTCACGTATAGTAGAAAGCCTGTGCGCTATCACTATGCAGGTGATCCCCCTGTCCCTTATGGCACTTACCACCTCATGCTCCGTCTTGGCATCAAGCGCCGAGGTAGCCTCGTCCAGTATGATGATAGTGGGATCCTGCGCGAGCACACGGGCGATCTCAAGTCTCTGTCTCTGTCCGCCGGAAAAATCCTTTCCGCCCTCGCTTATCACATATTCATAACCGCCGTTCCTTTGTATGATATCGTCATGGATCTGTGCATCACGGGCGGCGAGTATCATCTCAAAGTCTTCTATGGACTTATCCCACATCTTTATATTATTCGCGATCGTATCCTCATAAAGAATGATATCCTGATCGACGACTGCCAGCGATCCGGTAAAGATGCTCCTGTCTATCTCCTGCATGCTCTTTCCGTCAAAGAGGATCTCCCCCTCCCAGGGCTGGTAAAGTCCCGATATCAGCTTTGACAGGGTAGACTTGCCGCAGCCTGACATACCCACAAAGGCTACGCAGCCCCCCGGCTTAATCGACATATTGAAATCATTGATCAGGGGCTTTTCAAGCTTTGAATATCCGAAGACCACATGCTTCATCTCAACGCTGCCGCGGATCTTCGCATAATCCGCCTTATCATCCACCGGAGTATCGCTGTAGGCCGGATCCGTCCTGTAATTCATGACGTCCTCTATCCTCTCCATCTGCGTCCTCATCTCCTGGAGAGACTGACTCGTGGCGATAAGCTGGGTCGCAGGATCCGTGAAGCCCTGCAGATATCCCATGAAAGCCATTATCATACCGATGGTGAATCTTCCGTTCATTGCCAGATAAACCCCCGATATAAGTATGATGTTTGATGTAAGCAGGGAAATAAGGGCAGGCAGCGCTCCCAGATACTGATTCAGCTTAATGAATTTCATCTGCTGTGTATTGACGCTCGCCTGATAGCCTGACCATTTCTCAAAGAAGCCGTTCTCTGCTCCCGCTGATTTCAGGGTCTCTATGAGCTCTATCCCGTTGGTTGTAGCTCCGGCAAGCTTTCCCTGATCCCTCATCTGCACCCGGGTGATATTTACCCTTTTGGCGGATACTATACTGGAGATCAGGAGATTCAGAGCTATGGAAAGGATCCCGATCAGTGTAAGATTTACGCTGTAGCTCAGCATGACGGCGAGATAGAATACCATCATTACGGCATGCAGCAGCAGCGGAGCGAACTGATCCACCAGAGTAGCCGCTATCTGAGCATTGGACTCCTGCCTCTGCTGGATATCACCCGCCATTCTCTGGCTGAAAAACTCCATGGGCATCCTCAGGATCTTCCACATATAGGAAGAATTGCCTATTATCGCGAGCTTACCGTTTATTTTCAGTGAGTAGGCTTCCTGTATGCCCATCACAAGGATCTGAACAGCCGAGAATACGGACAGGCACACGATAAAGGGATATACCCATGTCGGATTGTGTCCGGACAGAAGCCTGTCTACAAACACTCTGGAAAAACCGGGAGCTATGACCTCCATCAGCGAGGTTATCACAGCAGTTGCCGCCACGAATGCGGCAGCCGTCCATGCTCCGCTCATGCGCTCCTTTGCAAAGGACAACACGCTCCTCCTGCTCCCCTCCTTCACAAAGGAATCAGAAGGCTCAAACATAAGGCAGATCCCCGTGAAGGCTCTGTCAAATTCCTCCATGGTCACCTTCACCCTGCCCCTGGCCGGATCATTGAGTATGGCGTGATCGCCGCTGAAGCCGTCAAGCACAACGAAATGGTTAAAATCCCAGTGTATGATGCAGGGGAATTCGCCCTCCTGCCTTAAATAATCCACCTCCAGACGATAGCCGTCAGCCTCGAGTCCGTAGGCTCTTGCAGCAAGTATGATATTTTTTGCTTTGGAACCGTCCCTGGATACACCGCAGTCAGCTCTGACCTGCTCCAAAGGAACCCACTTGCCATAGTAGGCAAGGATCATGCAAAGACATGCAGCTCCGCATTCCAAAGCCTCAAGCTGCATGACAATAGGTACTTTGGCAGTCTTCTTATGTTTCATCCTGCTCCTGCACCCCCGTGATGAAAGACATGGGATGTATGCGCTCGACTACGATCCTGGATTTATACGATCCGTCCGGCAGCCCCGAATTTGCCGTGACGGCATAGAGCATTTCATATCCGGTCATCTTAAGATCGGAGAGGGTTTCCGCATCATATACGGCCGAGGCCTGTACCGGCGCCCCCGATATGGAGATCACGCTGGTCGACTCTCCTCCTATATTGATCTCGTCGCCCTCCTCCATATCATCAGCAGTATCATTCTCGACGTAGCAGACCGCAAGCCCCTCCCGTACAAAGGCCACCGAGTCCACCCCGGTCTCAAGTCTGCCGAATATCCCCCAGATTATAATGCCCGTAAGAAATACGATGATGCCCGCAAGCACTATCCATATACCCGGGCCTATCACCTTAATATAATCATTCATCTGCTCGGGAGACGCTATGCTCTCGAGACTCTTTTTTCTGAAAAGATCGTTTTTTTCTTCCATATTTTTCCTTTATGCAGGCTGCTGACAGCAATGAGGCCGGCGCATCCGGGCGGCACCCGGCCGGGCAAGGAGCCTGTTCAGCCCTGCAATCTTTCTATTATGGTCGGAAGCTCTTTATCTACCACATCATTGCCGAGCTGGCAGGTTCCGGCATTCTTATGTCCGCCTCCGCCATAGCTCAGGCAGATCTTTCCGATATCCACCTCCGAGGTCTTATTGATTATGCTCTTTCCTATCATGACCGCAGTATTCTGCTTTTTGAAGCCCCAGGCCACATGTACCGATATCTGCATCTCAGGATACATCGCATATACCATGAAGCGGTTTCCCGCATATATGACCTCCTCATTCCTGAGATCGATGACGCCTACATTCCCATGTATCTTTGTAAGCCTTGCAAGCTGCTCCTTAAACTTCTCTCCCTGCTCGAAGTAAAGATCCGTCCTCTCCTTCACGTCCGGAAGCTCGAGGATCTTATCTATGGGCTGTGTAAGGCAGGCATCTATGAGCTCCATCATAAGATCATAATTGGATATCCTGAAATCATGGAAACGGCCAAGGCCTGTACGGGCATCCATAATGAAGTTCATAAGATTCCAGCCCGTGGGATTGAGTATTTCATCCCTCGTAAAATCCGCGCTGTCTCCCTTGTCCACGGCAGTCATGATCTCGTCCGAAACCCTCTTAAAGGTATCCTTGCCGCCGTAGTATCTGTAAACGACCCTGGCTGCCGATCTTGCGTCTCCGTCTATCACCCACTTATCCTTTACATCTACTCCGGCATTGCGGGTCAGTTCGCTCTCATGGTGGTCAAAGGCAATTCCCACCCTCGGATCAAAGGGAAGATTGGTGGTTATGTCATTCTCGGTAAGCTCTATCTTCCCATCCTGCACATCCTTGGGATGAACGAATTTTATATCATCTATGAGATCAAGCTCCTTCAGCAGCATGGCACAGACCAGCCCGTCAAAATCACTCCTTGTCACTAACCTTTTCATAAGCACTTCCTTTCCTTACTTAGTAAGCGTTTTTATTTATCAGTCCGCGAAAGACTGTCATGAACATTATCTTAATATCAAAGAGTACGCTCCAGTTTTCTATATAATATATATCATACTTTATCCTGTCTTTGATAGAGGTATCTCCGCGAAGCCCGTTAACCTGCGCCCAGCCCGTCAGTCCCGGTCTTACCTGATGCTTAATCATGTAGCGCGGTATCTCCTCCTTAAACTTGGCCACAAACTGCGGACGCTCGGGTCTTGGTCCCACTATGGACATATCCCCCTTAAGGATGTTTATAAGCTGGGGCAGCTCGTCCATGCTGGTGTGCCTAAGCACCTTTCCCACCTTGGTCACTCTGGGATCATCCTGGACCGTCCATGCCTTCTTCTCCTCACTCTCCTTCTGCAGCTCCATGGTACGGAATTTATACATCATGAAGGTCTTATTATGCAGTCCGACCCTCTCCTGCCTGTAAATGACCGGTCCTTTGGAGGACAGCTTCACGGCGATAAAGGAGATCAGTATTATCGGCGAAAAAATAATGAGCATCGCTATGGAGCCCGCTATATCCATCAGCCGCTTCACTATCCTGTTTTCGGTAAAGGTAAGGGGCACATTTCTTATATTGATGACCGGAAGCCCCTCCACATCCTCCATTATGGGTCTCGACGGTATTACCCTGTTGTAATCAGGTATGAACTGTGTATGCACGCCGCTTTTTTCGCATTTGGCTACTATGCGCTCCAGCTTGCTGTACTCGTCAAGAGGCAGGGTTATGGCGATCTCCACGATCTTATTTTCCGCAAGGATCACATCAAGGTTCGCTATCCGTCCCAGGACCTTGACCCCTCGAAGCATTGTTCCCGCAGGAACCCTGTCATCCAGTATGCCGGTGACCTCATATCCCCAGTGCGGATTAAGCCTTATCCGCCGGATGTATTCCTCTGCCGACTTTGAGTATCCCACCAGCAGAAGGTATTTTTTATTATACCCTTTTTTACGGATAAAATGCAGTATGTATCTGATGATATTTCTCATCAGGGTTTCCAGCAGGACATTGATCACCGCAAAGATCACAAGCATGGATCTTGCGAAGTCGGTCTGGTTTATCACGTAGAGCACGGATACAAAGCCTATGAAGCCCACGGTATTCGCGTATATGATATTTACAAGCTCCTTCCTCCTGCCGCCAAGCCTCTTTGACCTGTACAGTCCGAACTGATTGTACAGGAAGATATAAGCGATTATCAGGAAGGGCAGAGCCCACATATACATATACATCGGCAGATGCGGGACGGTCGGATCATTGAGGCTGGTATTGAACCTTATCTCATAAGCAAGAAAATAAGACAGTCCGGTCACCGCTCCGTCCAGTACCACGTGCACCCTGTTCAAGAAGCTCTGATTATTTCTTATCATTTCCTCATCCCGGGAGCCTTCTGAAAAGATTCAGCCACAGCTCCAGCTGAATGACCAGATAGTTCTTGAAATTCCTGGAGGAATAAGGAAACTTTCTGGCATCCCTGCATAGGATATATCCTCTCTTAAGTCCCGACAGATACGCCCTGCCGTGTCCTGTCAATATGAAAAACAAAGCCTTTATCGCAAATCCGGACAGTAAAAAGGGCAGGTTCAGGATGATCTGGGGAACCGGCATGTTCTTCATGATGACATACATATTGTTCCTCGCCGAGATCCTTATCTTGAAGTCGTTGTATCTGCTCCCCGTGACGCCGCTGCCCACATGATACACCTTTGCATCGGGACAGTAGACATTCTTATAGCCCATGATCCTCGCCCTGTAGCCTATATCCGTATCCTCAAGATAGGCAAAATGGAACTCATCAAACCAGCCTATCTCATCAAGGATGCTCCTTCTGTAGATCGCTGCGCCGCCGCAGGCCGCGAAGACCCTTGCGTACCTGGTATAGCCCGCAGAGCTCCTCCCCTTGCCTCTGGCATAGGCCCAGCCGAAAGCAGAATAAAGATCCCCTGCCCCGTCGAGCTTCTCCGGGCGCATCATCTGTATCATCTTGGATGCCACGGAAAAAATGGAATCGTCTTTTTTTATGGTTGCTGTCAAAGCCCCGACGAATCCCGGATCCGCCTTTGTATCCGAATTTAAGAGGATCACGAAGGGGGCCCTCGACATTCTTAAGCCCTCATTCACGGCTCTGGAAAAGCCATAATTCTGATCCAGTCTTTTAAGTCTTATCCCGGGATATTCCTTTTCCACCAGATCCGCGGAGCCGTCCTTTGAGTCATTGTCCACCACTATGATCTCAAAATCCTTATACTCCTGAGCCTTCAGGGATCCGATGCAGTCCTCTATGAATTTAGCCCCGTTGTAGTTCGGGATTATAACGCTGACCTCTGCCATTTATCCTATTTCTTCAAAAAGACCGCCTGTGGGTCTATCACTATCCTGTATCCCCTGTCCCTGATCTTCCTGCACATCCTGCCCGAGTCCTTGTCGGTACAGCTTTCCAGAGAGGATCTCACCATCATGCACTGATTCGATACAATATCGACCTTCCTCCTGAGCGATGCCATATGGAATTCTCCTGACAGTCTGTAATCCATTCCCCGGTACAGGGGCACGATCTCTCCGTCCTCATTTCTCTCATATCCTGCCGAAAGGACCCGTCCCATACGGTCTATAACCCTGCCTCCTATGGCTCCCACATCCGGGTTGGCCGCAAGATATCCCCTCATCTCTTCCTCGTATCCCCTGTGCAAAGGTCTTATCCCGTCTCCAAGATGCATGACATATGCATCCTCCTCTCCGGCCTCAGCCCGGTAATCCACCCTGTAGAAGCCCCTATGCTCTGTCTCACTGACAGCGGCATCTCTGCCTGTCCGCTTCAGATAATCCTCTATGGCTCTCTTCCCCGCCTCATGGGCATAGGACTTCTCCGAGGGATCACCGGCAGTAGAGCCCTTATGTATCCTCCAATGGTAGAGGACCCGCCTTACATGCCCCACCTCGTCGGGACTGATACGCTCCGCGCATCTTAAGATAAAATCATGATCCTGGGCTCCGTCATATTCGCTCCGGAAGCCTCCGGCTTCAAGCGCCAGCTCCCGCTTCACAGCCAGGAAATGACATACATAATTATTCGACAGCAGAAGCTC
>CACZNY010000173.1 GCA_902782655.1 uncultured Lachnospiraceae bacterium | reverse complement strand
TTCCGTAAACAGCGATAAACCTGGACCGATCATCCAACGCAGCTTCTTTTAGTATGTCCAGCTCTTTTTCCCTTCCAAGGATCATTGTCGCTCAACCTTTCTTAATCTGCATAAAAATTTGAGTTTAAGAAGACTTTACCACATAGACATATTAAATTCAAGGATATGATACGTTTCAATCTTTCTTAATCGCTCTTATTTTCTCAGATAAAGATATGTTGATTGACGCTCCTGTAATCATGCATTTCGGCCGTCAATCGTAGTATTTCAGACCGGCTTTCATAATACTTTTTCCTGCTCAACATCCTGATCGATCCACCCCCTGTTATATTATCCGGCTTAATCTTGAATGGACAAATCGCCGAAAAAACTCCTAAACAATTTTGATATCACTATTAGAAATGTACGCAGATAAGAAAGTTCCTCTTCTCTTCTATCCTCTCAAACTTTGGAAGTCAACCGGGACGGTTCTCTCTGACTTCCTCCGGTCTCAGGACAAGTCAAAAAGAACCGTCCCCGCTGACTCCCGTATCTTTATAAAGATCCTTGGAGGAGCAGCCTGCCCTGCCGCCTCCGGCGCAGGCACATGCACAGGCACAGGCGCACGCACACGAGCTGTGCGCACATGAGCTGTGGCTGCCGCGGCCTGAAGAATAGGATCTGTGCGGTCTGGCAACAGGAATCGCATGCACCCTGATGAAGGTATCCGGAGCGCTTGTATATTTGAATTCTCCTTCCTTATCAAACCTGGCAGCCTCCTTCTCTTTCCCCCTGATATCCTTTTCCTCGATTTTCTCCTCGCTTTTTATCATACTGCGTCCACAGTAATCACATTTGGTCTGGCCATCGCTTCTGGCCGCCCCGCAGCCGGGACAGCTCTCATAGTACACTACCTTTGTCCGTATTATCTTCTTATCGGTACCCATGCCGAAATCAGCGCCTGACTTGTACAGCGCCCGGCTTATCAGACTGATTGTCAGCCAGATCAAAAATATGGGTCCCAAGGACATGGCTGCGAAGCCTATCAGCCCGATAATTATATAGACCTGCTCCGGCAGATCGTCGATCTCAGCCTCTTCCTTCTTACTGAGATCAAAACCGTATGCATCATTGGGATAGGTGACACTGACGGTCATTTTTTCACCGGGAGACATGGATTGCCGCATCCACACGAGATTGCCGTCAATCTCCAGACAGGACGGATCCCAGCTATATGCCTTATCCGCATTCCAGCGTACCGTCATGCCGTCGATCGCGATATCGTCAAACCACCCCGGTGTGAAGCTGTATAACGTGCAGCCCTCCTCCGGCCTGTTCACCTGATACATATAGTCTAGCACAACGCTGAATTCAAAGCTTACTGTTTCATCCTTATAGTAGTCTCTGTCAAAATCTATCCTGATATAGCTGCCGCCGGTGGAATCATAGCTCATTGACCTGATATTATCTGTCAGTCCGGTCAGATCGCTGTAGTGGCTGTTCGGTATACCCACGCGCACCCAGGAAAGAGCTCCCTCTGAGTCGGAGTCCAGCACCTTCCATTCGATGTGGTATACGAGTTTTACCGTTGCGTCCTCATTAACTGTGGCATTGATCTCATAGTCGACTATCTCGTCAAGTGCCCCGGCGTATGTGCGTGTCGTCGCCATTCCCATGAGCAGAATAAGGACGCTGATGAAGAGTATCGCTTTCGCCTGCAATTTTCTCATATCATTCATCTCCCTGCATCTTGATACGCAACGGGCAGCTGCCCTGCATACCGGCAGAATACTCCCGTCTTTCCTTACATGCATCGCTCTCCCAGATACTCTCCCACTCATCGGTAAGAATATTTCCAAGAGCCTCATCAAACAGCCAGCTCTGGCAGGGCACCACGTTTCCTCCGGGAGTGATCGCCATATTGCTTAAGCAGGCACCGCAGTTCGGTGTCATGATGCCAAGCTTTTCACACAGCTCATCATCTACCCAGCCCGGAGAGGTGAAGCTTATCTCCATGCCGCTGTCAGCACAGTAATCCGCCGCTTCTTTAAGGATGGAGCTGATCTCTTCTTTCTTAAGCTGCAGGGAGATTGAGTTTTCCTTAGAGGCATTACCGGTCGTGATGAGACCGGAGCAGGTGACATAGGTCACTCCGAGTTCCTTCAGGAAACGCAGAGTCCCGGCATAGTCTTTATTAAGAGTGCAAAGCGGTGTGTTGACACTGACGCTCATGCCAAGCTCCAGCGTATTCTTTATACCGGCCACCGTGCTGTCATAGCCGTCGGAGCCTACGAGCTGGTTGTGGATCTCTTTATCATACGAGTAGAGGGTGATCTGCACGCTGTCAAGTGAAGCCGCCTTCAGTGCATGGCAGTATTCTTTCGTGAGCTTTACGCCGTTTGTATTGAGCCTTGTGATGAACCACTGCCCATACCTTATGAGCTCTGTAAGATCATCCCTTAGCGTGGGCTCTCCGCCCGTGAAGGTGATCTGCGGCACGCCTATGGATTTTAGCCTGTCCATGATCTGCTTCCACTCTTCCGTCGTAAGCTCTGCTTCTTTTGAGTGCTGCTGTCCTGCCGCATAACAATTCAGGCACTTCAGGTTGCAGTGCCACTTACCGTCCTTTGTCATGGAGGACACCATCAGATCCATTCTGTGAGGCGCGCGCATATACGGCGCGTAATCCCCTATACTCATGTACGGGATATCCTCGGTCACTTTCTCCCGGTATGCTATCTGACAAAAGGTGGTCATCAGAGTCTGTATGTCAGAGATCAAATACTTCGAGGGCAGGAAGGGATATACCTTGCGCATCCTCCTGCAGGTCTCTCTTATGATCTGATCGGACTCGGCAGCGTTCACTTCACGTCCGCTGTATTTATTCACCTCCAGGATGAACTCCGAGAGCAGGATCGTCCATGACACATCAAGCGGCACTATATCCTGACCGTTTATTATGGCAACTGACGGGCCTATGTCATCATCCGTCACCACAGGCGGCAAAAGATGTATGCGAACCACTCCCGGTCCCTCGGGGTTCAGGGTTGTATGCTTCACCTCGTTATAGTTTTCTTTAGCGTAATCAAGTATCCTTTTTGATATTTTTTTCCTGTCCATTATCTAAAATCCCTATCGGCTAAAGATCAGCCGTCATCATTATTTCTTCCACAAAATCGTGATGATTATACAATATCATGTCAGATTATAACATATACATTGTGATTAAGTGGTGTTGCTTAACCCCACAATTTCAAAAACAGACTTTTTAAATAAATCTATCCTATATTATTCATCGAATAAATCGGTAGCGGCGTAAAGCCGCATAGTTCCTTGACATTTTAATACTGTTGCATTCATCTATTAGATG
>CACZNY010000172.1 GCA_902782655.1 uncultured Lachnospiraceae bacterium | reverse complement strand
TCCGTATTCTTTCCGTTAAGGGTCATGTTGCTGGCCCATTCCTTCTCATAGCCGTAGCTTCTTATGGCAATGGGTACGAGGTAATAGTCCTTATTGTTTTTCTTATCATGTATCTTCTTTTTGGCGATGGCCACGCCAATGCTGTCGTCGGTAGGCTTTTCTATATACCAGTCATTGATATAGATATCCTCCTCCCTGCAGCCTATGCCCAGAAGGAGGCTCTTGATATTGTCAAACTTATATCTGTAATCATCGTGACCCTTGATATTTGAATCTGCGCTTGCCATGGCCACATTCATTCCCATGGTGGCGAGATGGATATTATACTTATCGGGATCATCCATGAAGTATCCGTCCGAGAAGAAATACTTGTTTACTATATCTGTTTTCTCATTCGTATGAGAAGGTGAAGAAGCGTAGCCCGCTATCCTGTCATACGACGTCCCGTCAGCTGTTGTATAGGTACCATCGACAGTTCCCTTTGTCTTCTCGGAAAGATCAAGCTTCGTTACGGAGGGCCTGGGGGCTGCTGCCGGAGAGCCGGATTTTATAAGCAGATACTCCTTTCCTGTTTTCTGGCTAAGCTCCAGATGGTAGGCCGGGTTGTCGTACTTCAGGCACCTTAAGTCCACGAAGGTCGGATTCTTTGTCACTTTCCCGAATGAGGTCTTTTTTCTGAGGATGCCTATCATTGACTTGGGGGCAAGAGAGTCAAGCACCAGATATGCGTGCTCCTTTGCATCCCAGAGATAAATATTGTCTGTTTTGCCATTGGCCGTGTTGTCCTGAACCTTCACCAGTCCGGAAAGACTGACATTCTGGGTAGAGGCGGCATATAAGCCTCCGCCGTAGGATTTCTTTGCGGTAAGTCTGTTTCCGGTAAGCTCCAGATCAGAAAAGCCTGTGTTCCTGTCCTTAGGCTTGCTGCTTCCTATGACGCAGACGGCGCCTCCGAGATCCTTCGCGCTGTTACCACTGGCCTTGATCGCAGCGAAGGTGCAGCCTCCGCAGTTTATGTACATTGCGCCGCCGCTTCCACCGGAAGCACTGTTGTTTTCAAATCTGAGGTTCCTTATTACAGCGTTACCGGCGTTCCTTGCGGCGTTCGACCCGTCCACATAGATGCCGCCGCCGTTTTTGCCGCAGCTGTTATGCTCTATCAGGGTTCCCCGGGCGCCCCCGTAGATCCCGGCACGGGAGTCGTTCAAATATATGGCTCCTCCGTGGGTTCCCGCGCTGTTCCACCTCAGTTTGCTTTCGGAATCCATGCTGATATTGGCCTTTGTTCCGTTGACATAGATCGCTCCGCCTCTGTTAGCGGCCTTATTGCCGTCAAAGGTCGTATTGTAGAGCCTGAGATCTGACTGCTTTTTCAGGTTTATGACTCCTCCGTTACCCGCACTGCAGTTTATAACGTCCAGATTTTTCATCACTACCCTGGATCTTGCTTCCACAAAGAAGGCGCCTCCGTCCGTTTTCCCGGAAGTAAAATTCTGCAGCCTGCCCTTCTTTCCATTCGGATTCGGGTTGGCCCCGTCGATGGTAACGGTCGAATTCGACGCTATATTCATGAATCTGCAGCCTGACCCTGTCACGGTGTATCCATTCAGCCAGATAGTATAGTCTCTGCCCTCGGGGATATACGCCTCCCGGCTCAAGGTAAAATTAGACAATATGCTCAGAGTTGCTTTAGGGTACATTTGCAGATTCAATAAATAATAATTCAGATCCCCATAGTCTGAGACCTTTGCCCTTTCTCCGTTGGGGAGGAGGATCAGGGCTCTTCCCTGGTTATCTGCCATAGCCTCATCGCTGACTGCATCCTCTAAAGGAGCGGCTTCCTGCGCCTTCTCATTGTCCTCTGAAGTAAAGGCGCTTAAAGGACCTCTGTCATCATACTCATCCTCTGAAAGCTCCTCCTCGACCTTGACATTTCCATAGGAATCAAGCCATTCATCAGCTCCCTCATTCTCAAAGGATGATGTCTGCTCATTCTCCGGTACCGTTTCCTGCACGGTATCCGTCTGTGCTGCCATTGCGCTCACAGCCCCCAAAGGCCCTGCCGCCTCCAGGATCATTGCGAAGCTCAGCAGGAAGCTGATATACCGCCACCTTCTCCCCCTCATAAACATCTTCATACCTCCTGTTTTTTTGATGATACCGGCTTAAAAATCCACCACACCATATTTCATCGGCAGAACCAGCATATGAATTCAGTATAACATACAAACTGTCACTGAAATAACACCGGGTTATCGCGAAAAGGGCTGCTTACCGCTGAACGGTACGCAGCCCTTTGATCACTTTATCTTCTCAGCGAAGAAGTACTGTAAAATGATGGATCGAACCAAATGACAAAAAGGCCGTCGGGAGGACATCCCTCCCGACGACCGATATGCTCCGTTATCATAAAACCGGCGCCGCTCTTTCCGGTGGTGCCGGCTTCCGGACCGGCTGCACGTTTCGCCGCATTAAAGGAAGTGCTTGCGAAGCTCCTCTCCCGTAAGAGGAGACAGATATGCCGGAGCTATGTCAAGCATGGTCTTTGCTCCGCTCATCCCCTCCTGATTCATTCTGTATGCCGCGCGTGCGCAGGAGGCAAGGACCGCCCCCGTAAATTCCGGGTTGGAGTCCAGCTTCAGACTGTACTCGATCACATGAGTATTG